>NZ_JAPFHC010000039.1:0-52331 GCF_059803535.1 Pseudomonas sp. RP-B7 | reverse complement strand
GGCACCAGCAACGCCGATGGCTACTACAGCATCTCCGGCAACAACGTTGTGCTGACCCAGAAAGGCGCGGACTTCGTTAACGCTGGCAACCAGCTGCCGAAGATCGACCTGACCGTCACCGATCCAGAAGGCCTGCACTCCAGCAACAACGCGCAGCCAGTGGTCAACCTGCACAACGACGTGCCAGTGATCGCCATCACGGCGACCACCATCGTTGAAGACACCGCTAAAGTCGGCACCGTGGCCGGTACGTTCTCCGCGAGCGACGAAGAAACTCCTGTTGCCCAGCTGAAGATCACCTTCACCACTGGCACCAACACCGACGGCTACTACAGCCTGTCCGGTAGCAACGTCGTGCTGACGCAGAAGGGCGCCGATTGGGTCAACGCCGGCAACCAATTGCCGAAGATCGACCTGACCGTGACCGACGCCGACAACGCCAGCTCCCACAGCACTGGCCAGCCGACGGTCACCCTGGTCGACGACACGCCAACCGCTACCAACGGCTACATCCAGAGCGACGAAGACACCCCGGTCGAACTGACCTGGGCGACCTTTGGCGTCAAGGATGAAGACTCGGCGAGCCCGAAAGTGGTGTTCACCAGCCTGCCTGCCGGTTCCATCGAGTACAAAGTCAACGGCGTGTGGGTTGCGCTCACCACCGCTGACCTCAAGACCGATACCTCGGCCGGCAAGTCGTTCAGCCAGGCTGACTTCGACAACCACAACGTGCGTTACAGCCCGGCGGCCAACGAGTCGGGTGACAACAGCTTCGGCGGCACCGGCGTGGGTAACAAGCAAGGTGATTACACCGAGCTGAAGTTCCAGGCCACCGACGGCAACACTTACAGCGACACCAAAACCATCACCGTGGACATCCACCCGGTGACGGACGTGCCTGTCGTCACGATCAATGCGTTCAACGCGGTACCAACCGGCTTGGTCATCCAGACCTGGACCGGCGGCAACCTGCCGAGCGCATTGGGCACCAACGGTAATGGCGTGGCCAAAGCCGACGACCTGATCAAGGTCATCGACGCCAAAACCGCTGCCAGCGCCGCGTCCACTGGCGTGACCAGCAACGTGAGCAACAGCAACGTAGTGGAAGGCACCGCGACCAAGGTCTCTGGCCTGATCTACCTGGAAGCCGGCAAGAGCTATACCTTCACGGGTACAGCCGATGACAGCCTGGCTATCACCGTGGGCGGCAAGTTGGTTGCGACCGAGACCTGGAGCAAGGGCAGCGCGATTACCGGCACGGCTTACACGCCGACCGAGTCGGGCTACTACACCCTCGACATCTACCACTACAACCAGGCCGGCGGGGGCAACTACGACGTCAACGTGTCGATCAACAACGGCCCGTCGATGTCCCTGGGCAACAGCGGCGTGCAGACCTACACCAGCGTGGATGCGTTGAAAGCCGCCGGTGCGGTGCTCGGCGACAGCCACGTGGTCAATGGCGAAGGCTATTACACCGGCTACGTCTACAACCGTGGCCTGGAAGACACCGCGATCAAGGTCAGCCCGATCACCACGACGTTTGTCGACAATGACGGCTCGGAATCCCACAAGGTGGAAATCAGCGGTCTGCCCAAAGGCACCGTGATCACCGATGGCACCACTGGCAACAGCATCACCTCGACCGGCAGTACCACGCTGTACGACGTCAGCACCTGGAACCTGAAAACCCTGACGGTCACTCCGTTCAAGGATTCGACCGCCAGCTTCGACCTGACCGTGAAAGCGACCGCCAAAGAGTTGAGCACTGGGGTTGAAGCGGTAACGACCGGCAAAGTGAGCATCGTGATCACCGCGGTCAACGACGCGCCGACCCTGGACCTCAGCACTGCGGACGGTGCTGTCGCCACCGGCTACAACACGGCGTACACCGAACGTGCCGCCGCGGGTGTGGCGATCACTGGCGTCGTCGCTATCGGCGACGTCGACAGTACCCAGATGCAAAACGCGACCATCACCCTGAAAAACGCGAGTGCCGGCGATCAGCTCAGCTCGAGCCTGGTTTCGGTGGGCGGTACGTACAAAGGCATCACCCTGACCAGCGTCGGCACCGACGTCAGCGGCAAAATCGTGCTGACCCTCTCGGGCACCGCGGATTCGGCGACTTACAAGGCACTGCTGGAGTCGTTCCAATATTCCAGCACCAGCAAGTACCCGACCCTGGGCGATCGTACGGTCGAGATCTCGGTGACGGACAACGAAGGCGGCAACAGCCTGAGTTCGTTGGTCGCTACCAGCACCATTACCGTTCAGCCGCAGGTCTACACCCCGGTCACCGAAGGCGGCGCTGCTGCCGACACCATCGACCTGGGTTCGAGCTCGGCGAATAACGTTGTGGTCGGCGACAAGGGTGGTATCACCACTGCGGGCACCAACTACAACATCGCGTTCCTGGTCGACACCTCGGGCAGTATCGGCTCCTCGGCCATGAAGTCGATCAAGGACCAACTCTCGGGCATCTTCGATACCTTGATTGCCAATGCCGGCAATAAAGACTCGGGCGTGGTGAAAGTGCTGCTGGTCGACTTCGACACCCGTGTCGAGTCGCAGGTCTCGGTCAACCTGGCCGACAAGACGGCTGCCAAGGCTGCCTTGCAGGCTGTGTTGAACCAGATGGTGTCCAATTCCAGCGACATGACCAACTACCAGGACGCGTTCAAAGCGGCCTCCGATTGGTTCAAGAGCAGCGACGCGACCAGCAACACCGGCGCGAAAAACCTCACGTACTTCATCACCGACGGTTCGCCGAACGTGTACACCGACGTGCAGGGCAACCCGAACCTGGGCACGACCAGCTTCTGGGGTTCGACCGTCTACTTTGACAGCGTTGTGAATAACTCCAATTACGTCCTGGGCCAGAGCAACGCGCTCTATACGACGATCAATGGCAAGTCGCAGATGATCGTCGACGGTAGCGGTAACGTTTACTCCTACGACAGCCGTGGCAGCCGCTACTTCGAGGGCACGGTCGTGGCCAACAGCAATGGCGGCTTCGACGTTGCGTCGGTCTACCAGAGCTCCAGCACCGCACTGGCGAACGCCAAGACCGCCTACAACGACTTGGTCAACGCGGTCACCGGCAAAGTAGTGGTCGAGGCGATCGGCCTGGGTTCGGACATCGATAGCACCGTGCTCAAGCAGTTCGATACCGACAAAGTGGTTGCCAACATTGATACCGCGAAGCTGGCGGATGCCATCACCGGCCACACCGCCGATGCGGGTTCCGACAGCATTTCCGGTGGTTCGGGCAACGACATCCTGTTCGGCGACCTGATCAGCTACAAAGGCCAGGAAGGCAGTGCGGCACTCAAGGCGTTCGCCGCCGAGAAGCTGTCCACTACCGTCGACCAGATCGATGACCGCACCCTGCACCAGTACATCACTGAGCACGTGCAGGACGTGGGGGCGTTGGCCAACGCGTCGAACATCTACAACACCAATGATGGCAACGACAGCCTGATCGGTAATGCCGGCAACGACATCCTGTTCGGCCAAGGCGGCAACGACACCTTGAATGGCGGCGCAGGCAACGACATCCTGGTCGGCGGCAAGGGTAACGACATCCTCACCGGCGGCGCGGGTGCCGATACCTTCGTCTGGCTCAAAGGCGACACCAACACCAACGGCGGCTTTGATCAGATCAAGGACTTCAAGCACAGCGAAGGCGACAAGCTGGACCTGTCCGACTTGCTGCAAGGCAACAACGACACCAACTTGGCGAACTACCTGAAGTTGACCACCGACTCGGCGGGCAACTCGACGCTGAGCGTGAGCAGCACCGGTTCGTTCACCGCCAGCGGCGGCACGGCCGATGTGACGATCAAGGTCGATGGCGCGAACTGGGGCAGTGGCAGCACCGCGATCAACAACCTGATCGCCGGTGGCGACCTGACCGTCAAGCACCACGACTGATCACCACGGGGGCGTCAATCTTTCGGGATTGGCGCCCCCTTGGCATCGGCTGCGGGAAAAAGTGTGTAATCTCTGTGGGCGTCGTACGCGGCGCCTGCAGGGATTTTTTATTGGGAGAACGCTGATGTTCTACGTGCAACGCGATCAAAACAACGCTTTGGTGCGCGTCGAGGCGCAGGCCTACGCGGAAGCCACCGAGACGCTACCGGCGGATCACCATGATATCCAGGCGTGGTTTGCCGGGGACGAGATCGAAAACAGCCTCAAGCAGCTCAAGAGCAGTGACCTTGAGATGATTCGAGTGCTGGATGACTTGATTCAGGTGCTGACGTCCAAAGGCGTGATTCGCATCACTGACTTGCCACCGGCGGCACAGGCCAAGTTCCTGGAACGGACCCAGGCACGGGCGGCGCTGGGCGGTTTGAGCGAGCTGATCAATGATGATGAAACCGGTTTGATCTGAACCGGGCACACCTCCTTCACGGCATCAGCGTCAAGGAGGCATGAGGCTTCAACGTTTTACTTCCAGGGCGCCGGTTCACCGACCAGTTGGCCTTGCACCCCTTCCACGCCCATCTCGCGGATCACCCGCAATTCACCCTCGGTTTCCACGCGCTCGGCAATCAACGGCAAATCAATGCTGTGGGCGGCCCGCTGGATCGCTTCGATAAAGATCCGTTTGTGGCTCTCCTGATCAATGGCGCGGATGTAGCTGCCGTCGATTTTCAGGTAGGCCAGGCCCAGGTGCGCCAGGTTGCCGATCATGCTGAAGCGCCCGCCGAAACGCTGCAGGCCAAGGCTGTAGCCGAGGTTGCGCATGCGCCGGATCATCAACTCCAGCTGGGTTTGCTCGGGCACTTGTTCTTCGCCGATCTCCAGGATCAGGCGCGGCCCCAGGGTCGGGTGCTGGGCCAGGCGTTCGAAGATGCGTTCCAGGGCCTGCGGGTCGTTCAGGGTCGCGGCCGAGAGGTTCAGGGCCACCGACTGGTTATGCTGGGCCAGTTGCTTGATCACCAGGTCGAGCATCACTTGGTCCAGGCGCGCGGTCCAGCCAAAGCGCTCCAGCCACGGCAGGAAGTGGCCGGCGGCGATGGTCTGGTCCTGGTTGTCCAGCAAACGCGACAACACCTTGTAGTGCAGCACCCGCTGGGTATCGGCGCTGCTCACCACTGGCTGGAAGAACAGGCGGAAACGTCCTTGCTTGAGGGCATCGTCAAGCAGGGTATGCCAGCTGTGCGGGTCATCGCTGACGGTGCCGGCGGTGTGGTGTTCGAGGCAGACCCAGCTCTGGCCGCTGTTGGCTTCGGCTTGAGTGAGGGCCTGGTCGGCCAGCATCAACAGGTCGGCCGAGGCGTCGCCGGCGTTGTAGGGGGCCAGGCCGATGTAGGCCACGGTCTGCATGTCGGTGGCGCCGGTTTCGTGCAGGCTTTGCAGGGTGGCTTCCAGTTCCTGGGCCAGTTGCAGGGCTTCGTCACGCACCAGGCCCGGTGCGAGTACCGCGAACTCACCGCCACGGCTGCGGGTGATCAGGTTGTGGGTCTCCGGGTACTTGGCGCAGGTGCGCACCAGTAGCTGGCTGACGGCTTGCAGCAGTTGGTCGGTGCGTTGCCCGCCGAAGCGCTGGTTGAGGCCGGCGAGGTCGTTGACCCGCAGGATCAGCAGGTAGCCCGAGCTGTGCTCCTCCAGGTTGCTGACCCGGGAGTTGAGTTGCATCTCGAAATAGCGTCGGTTGGCCAGCCCGGTCAGGCTGTCCTGGTAGGACTCCACCCGCAGCTTCTCGCTGCGCTCGGTCTGTTCGTGGAACAGTGCCTTGAGCTTCTCCACCATCTGGTTCATCGCTTGCACCACACGGCGCAGTTCCGGGGTGCGCGGCAGGTCGGGCAGGCTGAGGAACTCGCGTCGGGCGATGGCGTGGGATTGTTCGACCATGTAGTCCAACGGCTTGAGTTGGCGACGCAGCAGCAATGCGCCGAGGATCGCGCTCGCCGCACCACAGAGCAGCAGCCAACCCAGGCTGCCCAAGGCGCTCTGCCACAGTTTGGCGAGGGCGAACATCGGGTGGCTGACCACCTCCACGCGCGCCGCCTGCTGCCAGCCGCGGCTGACGATGGCATCACCGCCGGCTGGCGCAAGGCCGATCATCTTCACAAACCAGGCGGGTACACCACTGGCGTCGGGCTCGGCGGCGCGTTCCACCAGTACCTGGTCGTTGCTCAGGTCGATCACACGGATGCTGGCGTAGTAGCCACTGTCAAAGATCGAGCTGACCATCAGCTCGGTCATCGCCGGGTCATCGATGTTTGGCGTCAGCGACAGCGCCAGCGCGGTGGCCGCGTCCTGGGCGTGGGAGCGCAACTGGTTGACGTACTGCGAGCGCGAGCTTTCCAGGCTGACCACGAAGCTACCGCTGAAGGCGACCACGAGAAACACACAGATAGCGATCAGCAATTGTTTGAACAGTGACATCGTAGCTCCTGTTAATTATCCGAACTGGCCGGAAACCCTTCGGCGGTCATTTTCTTCAAGACATCCTGCCAACGCGAGAGGCGCTTGGTGTCACCGACTTTTTTGTTGCCCGCAGCACCCGTCAGCCACAGCCCTTCACCGTTGAACGCGTAGACGGGCAACAAGTCCGTACGCTGGCTGGCGGGCAGGATCGGGTCCATCAGGCTGTCCAGTACCAGTGGCATCGCGTTGGGGCTGGCATAGTAGGTCAGCACCATGTGCGCGCGGTTCTGGCGCAAGGCCTTAACGTAGGTGATCCGCAGCTTTTGCGCGGGGATACCGAGGTTACGCAGGCTGAAGTATTTGGCGATGGCATAGTCTTCACAGTCACCTGCACCTTTCCACAGGGATTGAATGGGCGTCGCCCAGTAATCAATCTCGTGCCACAGGTCGATGTCTTCCTCGTAGTGCAACTGGCGGTTGAAGAACAAGTTGACCACTTTGAGTTGCTCAAGCTCGCCGATCTGCTTTTGCGTCGAGAGTAATTGTTGCCAGGCATCGATGCGTTGACGCCCGGCACCCAATGGGCCGTAAAGCGACTCGGCGCGGCGGCTGATCTGGCTGAAATCCCAATCGGCAAGCAAATTGCCCAGCAGGCCGCCACCCAGCAGCAGGGTGATGGCAAGGCCGTAGAGAAACCGAGGGAATTTAAAGCGTATCGCCACTGCGAATATCCAAGCTTGCAGCATTGAAGGTGCGGCAATGGTGCGGTGCTGGCGGGTAAAAAACAATGGCACGGTGGAATCACGGGGCTGAATTTACGCGAACTAGGCGTCATTAAAGTGACTATTTTCCGCTCGTCTGAAAGGCTTGCGCGAATATCATCAAAATAATGACACTTGCCGAGCGCTGTCACAAAATGTCTCAACGAAAGCGCCTACAAAAAGACTGCGGTAAGCCCCCTTGTTTTCTTGCCGACCTCCCACGTCTTTATTCGCGCCGTGAAGGAGCTCCGGCCATGAGCCGCACTGATGATCTGCTTGCCCTGTTCGGCAAGAGCGTGTCCCGCGACCCGAAAGGGCGCAATGCTCGGCTGCACTTTTTCGGCACCGTTCCGTTCGATGATGGCACTCGCGTGAACATGAAAGACGGTTCACGTTTCAGCCCCAACACGCCATATGCTCACGAACAACCCCTGGCCTTTGACGAAACCGCACCGCGCCCGAACGTGGTCGCTGTGGTGTCCGTCAACGGCGGCGTCGGCCGCAGTACCCTGGTCACGGCCTTGAGCAGCGGCCTGCAGCGTTTGGGGGAGTCGGTGGTGGCACTCGACCTCGACCCGCAGAACGCCTTGCGCCAGCACTTCGGTGTGGATCATGAATTGCCCGGCATCGGCCGCACCAGCCTGGTCAACGGACCCTGGCAGAACGTGCTGCACACCGGGTTCGCCGGTTGCGAGGTGATGCCCTTTGGTGACACCGACCCCCAGCAGCAGGACAACCTGCAGCACTGGCTCACACGTGAACCCAAGTGGCTGGCGCAGCGCCTGTCGGTGCTGGGCTTGAGCGAGCGCCACACGGTGATCGTCGATACCCCGGCCGGCAATAATGTGTACCTGCATCAAGCGTTGAACGTGGCCGACATTGTGCTGGTCGTGGTCCAGCCGGACGCCGCGTGCCTGGGCACTTTGGATCAGATGGATGCGTTGCTGGCGCCCTATCTGGCGCGCAATTTCCCGCCGCGTTGTCACTTCGTGATCAACCAGTTGGACGAGCATTCGGCGTTCAGCCTGGACATGCTCGAAGCCTTCAAGCTGCGTCTGGGTGACAGCCTGTTGGAGGTCGTGCACCGCGATCCGTCCATCAGCGAAGCCCTGGCCTTTGGTTCGGACCCGCTGGATAACCTGGGCCAGAGCCTGGCGAGCGACGATCTCAATGAACTTTGTCAGTTGCTGATCCGCCCGAAAACCACGCCCTGAACCGCTTGTTAGACGCATGGCGCCAGATGCTTATGCACAATCGGTAGGTTGCGGTCGAGGGTAAACAACGATTTTGTGGAGCTGTTCTCAACACGCCGCAACTGCCTGTTTTGCGTGCTTTTTATTCTGTGCACAAAAAATGACCAGCGTGGCTTTTTGCCTTCAGCGTAGGCCGCGACAGGCGCTGAAAAGAATTCATCAACAGAGTTATCCACAGGCTGGGCTGCGACAATTTTGCCCTTTAATCGCGCTCGGCAAGCACCATCAAGTTGCGCGGCGTCAGTGCCGGTTCGCAGAAACTGCCTACTTCAACCCGGTAGCGGTTTTCGCTGAGAAACAGTGCCCGATCCAGCACCAGCCACAGCTCCAGCGGGCGCCGAAACAGACCACGCAGCAATTCCAGGTTCCTGACCTCGGCCAGGCGCTGCCAGCCGTGGGCTTCCAGTGCCGCCCAATCCTGTGCGCCTGTGGATAACCCTTTGAGGGTCGCCAGCTCCCGGCAATAGTCGGCGAAGGGTTTGTCCAGCCAGGCGCTGGGCAATGACGGCGTGGGCAGGTAGTCGTCGCAGCCGCGCAGTTCACGTTGCAGTCGGTCGAAGCCCAGGCGCCGCGCCATGGAGCTGTCGCGCTGGCGGCGCACGCGGGCGCCGGCGGTCACGGTTTCGCTGAGGGGCAGGCCAAGGTCGTCGATCGACAGCTGCAACGCCGAAGCGCGGCCCAGGCCCGACAGGGCTTGATAGCGGTCTGCGCTGATGCGGTTGTAGCAGCATGGCGCCAGTGCCAGTTGCTTGCAGCCAGCCGCGCTGGCGGCTTGCAGCAAGCGTACGTGCAGGTCACCGCAAGCGTGCAGGGCGACGGGGGTGTGTTCGGCGCTGAGCGGCACGTCGGCCATCACGTCTTGCAGGCGATGGGTCACGGGCAAGCCGTGGTGATCGCTCAAGGCTTGGCCGGCGGCGATCAAGGCCGGGTCATATTCCAGGCAGGTCAATTGTTGCCCGGTGTGCAGCAGGCGGCGGCCGAGGTGGCCCTTGCCGGCGCACCAGTCCAGCCAGTGCGTTGGCGTTGCCGCAAATGACAGGGCCGCGCCGAAGGCTTCGATCTGTTGCCACTTGCGCCCGGGCACGTCGACATGCAGGCGCGGGTGAGCCGGGTCAAGGGGCACCTTCGGCAAGTTATCCACAGCGCTGAGCGCGAGAGCCTGGGCGGCAAGCTGTGGAAAAGGGGCCGGGGCGGGCAGGTCGTGGGGCTGGTTGTGGGCGGTTTCGGCGTCAGCCAGCGAACGTTGGCGCAGCCACTGGGAGAGCGCGGGGTGTTCGGCTTCCCAGGGTAATTGCCGGTGGGTGAAGGGCCGTGGTCGCCACAGCCCTTGGTGTTCGATCAGGAATGCATCGAGCGCCGCGAAGCGCGCTTCAACGTCCTTGGCACGCATCGACGCGCAGCCAGCGTTCCAGCAGTTTGAAGCCGCGCACCAGGATGTAGGCCATTAACAGGTAGAACAGCCCGGCGGCGAAGAAGATCTCTACCGGCAAGTAGGTGCGGGCGATGATCGTGCGCGCCATGCCGGTCAGTTCCAGCAAGGTTACGGTACTGGCCAGGGCGCTGGCCTTGAGCATCAGGATTACTTCGTTGCTGTACGCCGGCAGGCCGATGCGCGAGGCGCGCGGCAGGATGATGTAGAACAGCGTCTTGGGCTTGGACATGCCCAGGGCGCGTGCCGCTTCGATCTCACCCGGCGGGATCGCCTGGATCGCACCGCGCAGGATCTCGGCGATATAGGCGGCGGTGTGCAGGGTCATGGTGGCCGTGGCACACCAGAACGGATCGCGCAGGTACGGCCACATGAAGCTCTCGCGTACCGCATCGAACTGCGCCAGGCCGTAGTAGACCAGGAACAGCTGCACCAGAAGCGGTGTGCCACGGAAGAAGAAAATGTAGGCGTAGGGCAGGGCGCTGACGTACCAGCGTCGCGAGGAGCGGGCGATGCCCAGCGGGATCGCCAGCAGCAGGCCGGCGATCACGGCGATGGCCACCAGTTCCAGGGTCAGGGTTGCGCCCTGGGCCAGTTTGGGCAGCCATTTGATGATCACGGCCCAGTTCAGGCCCAGGTCGAAATGCGCCAGCCAGCTGTAGTCGCCGCTCATTGGGTGCTCCTTGCAAAGCCGCGGGCGGCGCGTTTTTCCAGGAAGTGCATGGCGGTCATCGCCAGGACGGTGAGGCCCAGGTACATGAAGGCCGCGACCATGAAGAAGGTGAAGGGCTGCTTGGTGACGGTCACGCCGATCTGCGCGTGGCGCATGATTTCTTCAAGGCCGATCACCGAGACCAGCGCGGTGTCCTTCATCAGGATCATGAACAGGTTGCCCAGCCCCGGCAGGGCAATACGCCACATCTGCGGCATGATCAGGCGGGTGAAGATCCGAAACTTCGACAGGCCCAGTGCCACGCCGGCTTCGCGGTGGCCCTTGGGAATGGCGAGGATTGCGCCACGGAACACTTCGGTGGCGTAGGCGCCAAAGCACAGGCCCAGGGCGATCACCCCGGCGGCAAAGGCGCTGAGGGACAGGTCGGGGTTGCCGAAGAACTCGCCCAGGGCACGCATCAGGTTGACCGTGCCGAAATAGATCAGCAGCACCCACAACAGTTCGGGAATGCCGCGCACGAGGGTCGAGTAAGCGCCGCCAAGCCACTGCAGCGGCTTGTACGGGGACGTCTTGGCCAAGGCGCCGGCCAGGCCGAGCACCAGCCCCAGGCACAGGGCCGTGAGCGCCAGTTTGACGGTCATCAGCGCGCCGGCGGCAAGCGCGGGGCCGAATCCGTAGAGATCGAAATTCATGGTGTTTTCATATCGCAAGGCATTGCTAAAAGCCGACGCGCTCTAGTGAGCGCGTCGGGCATACCGTTCAGATCATTCGATGCTGAAAGGGAAGTACTTGTCGTTGATCTTCTTGTAGGTGCCGTCGGCCTTGATCTCTGCCAGGGCTTTGTTCAGGCGCTCGCGCAGTGGGTCGCCCTTGCGGACGGCGATGCCGATCTTGTCGCTTTCCACAACCGGGTCGCCTTTGAACTCATAGGCGGAACCGTCTTTGCTCTTGAGCCATTCGTACTGCACGTACTTGTCGGCGAGGATGCCGTCGAGGCGGCCCGAGATCAGGTCGAGGTAGGCGTTTTCCTGGGTGTCGTAGAGCTTGGAGGTGGTGTCCGGCAGCTCGTCTTCCAGGTACGTACCGGCCAGGGTCGCGCGTTGTGCGCCGATGATCTTGCCCTTCAGGTAGCCGGCGTCGGTCTTGAAGTCTTTGGTGGCTTTCGGTGCGATGAACTGCAGCTTGTTGGAGTAGTACGGGTCGGTGAAGTCGACGGCCTGCTTGCGTTCATCGGTGATGGACAGCGAGGACACCAGGAAGTCGAACTTCTTGGCGTTCAGGGCCGGGATGATGCCGTCCCAGTCGGACACGTACACTTCACACTTCTCGATTTTCATCTTGGCGCACAGGGCGTCGCCGATGTCTTTGTCGAAGCCCACGACGTTGCCGCTGGCGTCTTTATTGTTGAAGGGCGGGTAAGCCGCTTCGATCCCCATCTTCAAGGTTTCTGCCATGGCCGTGGCGCTGAACGCCATCGAGACGGCGGCGGCCAGAAGGAATTTTTTATAGTTCTGCATGCATGTTGCTCCGTTAGCGGTTGCTGGACATGAATTGTTTGCAGCGCGCCGAAAGCGGGTTTTCAAACACCTGCTGTGGCGATCCTTGCTCCTCGACCAGGCCCTGGTGCAGGAACACCACTTCACTGGACACCTGGCGGGCGAAGCCCATTTCATGGGTGACCAGCAGCATGGTGCGGCCTTCCTCGGCCAGCGCGCGGATCACATTAAGTACTTCCTGGACCATTTCCGGGTCAAGGGCGGATGTGGGCTCGTCGAACAGGATGACTTTAGGCTGCATCGCCAGGGTGCGCGCGATGGCCGCCCGTTGTTGCTGGCCGCCGGACAGTTGCGCAGGGTAGGCGTGGCGTTTGTCGGCGATGCCGACCTTGGCCAGCAGCGCTTCGGCCACTTCGATGGCTTCGGCTTTGCTCTGGCCGAGCACACGGCGCGGGGCCTCGATGATGTTGTCGAGGATGCTCATGTGCGGCCACAGGTTAAAGTTTTGAAACACAAAACCGATTTCGCTGCGCAGGCGGTTGATCTGCTTGCCGTCGGCGGCCATCAGCTCGCCGTTTTTTGCGGCCTTGAGCTTGAGCTCTTCGCCGGCCACCAGGATCTGGCCCTGGTGCGGGTTTTCCAGCAGGTTGATGCAGCGCAGGAAGGTGGACTTGCCGGAACCGGAGGAACCCAGGATCGAGATCACGTCGCCGTCGCGAGCGGTCAGCGAGATACCTTTGAGTACCTCCAGCTCACCATAGCGTTTATGCAAGTTGCGGATTTCAAGCGCGGGCGTGGCCTCGGCCATGTGCGGTCCTCATTGTGTTCGTTGCGTGCTTGCTGTTGGGCCGCCTTCCTGGCGAGGCGCCAAGCTAGCATAGCGTCTGGATGGCAGCCAACAACGCTGCGGACGGTTGACGGGCTGTGTGCGGCAGGGTGTCGCATCGGCACAGCGGCGTGTCGCGCCATCTACAACCGAACAGCCGTTTGAACCGGAAAACCCGCAGGCTTCGCGTAAAAAAGGGCGCGATGGTGCCAGCTTTGGCCGGGTGTTGGAAGGGTCAATCGGGCAAACGGTGCTTATCAGCCCTGTTATGGAGCGTCACGTACTTTTTGTGTGTGTTTTTGGTGCGCGCGTTCGTTTAAAAGTGAGTCGCACGGTAACGCTATAGCGGAATCTCAGTGTTCTCAATGAGTTGCGACGGCTGTTGAATTGTCCTACAGCCCGCGTCAATTGAGGGTTTGTAACATTTTGGCGCAAATATTGCGTAAAAAATAAAGAACGCCCTGTTGGTTTCTTTTCACGAGAAAGAGCTCAGGCCGGGCGGACCGTTTTCGCAATTCCTCGCAAAGGTGTGTCAATGAGTAGTACGCAAAGCTCCAATGACCTCGAACAGGGGCTCAAACCGCGTCACGTCACCATGCTGTCGATTGCCGGCGTTATTGGTGCCGGTTTGTTTGTTGGCTCCGGCCACGCGATTGCTGCCGCCGGCCCTGCTGTGCTGCTGGCTTATGCCGCCGCCGGTACGCTGGTGGTATTGGTGATGCGCATGCTGGCCGAAATGGCCGTGGCGTCACCGGACACCGGTTCGTTCTCGACTTACGCCGACCGCGCCATCGGTCACTGGGCCGGTTTCACCATCGGTTGGCTGTACTGGTGGTTCTGGGTGCTGGTGATTCCACTGGAAGCCAACGCCGCCGCGACCATCCTGCATGCCTGGTTCCCGGACATTGCGATCTGGGCCTTTACCTTGGTCATCACCTTGCTGCTGACGGCGACCAACCTGTTCAGCGTGAAGAACTACGGCGAGTTCGAGTTCTGGTTTGCGCTGATCAAGGTGGTCGCGATCGTGGGCTTCGTGATCCTCGGCCTGGCGGCAATTTTTGGCTTCCTGCCGACCAGTCAGGTCAGCGGTGTTTCGCACCTGTTCGACACCCAAGGCTTCATGCCTAACGGCATGGGCGCGGTATTGGCCGCGATCCTGACCACCATGTTCTCCTTCATGGGTACCGAGATCGTTACCATCGCTGCCGCTGAATCGAAGAACCCTGGCCAGCAAATAACCAAGGCTACCAACTCGGTGATCTGGCGGATTGGTTTGTTCTACCTGCTGTCGATCTTCATCGTGGTGTCCCTGGTGCCATGGAACGATCCGACCCTGGCAGCCGTAGGTTCCTACCAGACCGTGCTGGAACGCATGGGCATCCCGAACGCCAAGATGATCGTTGACATCGTGGTCCTGGTTGCCGTGACCAGCTGCCTGAACTCGGCCCTGTATACCGCGTCGCGCATGCTGTTCTCCCTGGGTCGTCGCGGTGATGCACCGGCCGTGGCCAAGCGCACCAACAGCAGCGGCACGCCTTACTGGGCGGTGATGCTGTCTACCGGCGCTGCGTTCCTGGCGGTGTTTGCCAACTATGTCGCTCCGGCGGCGGTGTTCGAATTCCTGCTGGCCAGCTCCGGCGCGATCGCGCTGCTGGTGTACCTGGTGATCGCGGTGTCGCAATTGCGCATGCGCCAGAAGCGTACGGCGGCGGGTGAGAAGATTGTCTTCAAGATGTGGTTGTTCCCGGGCCTGACCTACGCGGTGATGGTGTTCATCGTCGGTACGTTGACCATCATGCTGTTCCAGGAAGCACACCGGGTCGAGATCATTGCGACTGGCGTGCTGAGCTTGCTGGTGGTGGCGGCGGGGCTGTTGGTGGCCAGTCGTCGCAAGGCGCAGAGAGTAGGCGCAGCAGTCACTAGCTGACGGAATGCGTTCAAAAATGTGGGAGCGGGCTTGCTCGCGAATACGGAGTGTCAGTCACTGAATCAGTTGGCTGATACACCGTATTCGCGAGCAAGCCCGCTCCCACATTTGGTTCTGCGTCAGTCTGCTGAGTTGGCCAGTGCCTGGGACGCCGCCACGTAATCCGCCTGGAACTGCGGCGATTCGATCCACGCCAAGGCGGCCGCTTCATCATCGCTATCTGTGGCCCATTGGCGATATTCGATCAGTGCCGCGAGGATAAAGTCGGTGGCTTCTTCTTCGCCTTCCTGTTCCAGCACGACCGCCAGCAGCGGGTGCGACAGGAACGCGGCGCACAATGCCTGCTGGTTGCTTTCTCCCGCGGTGCGCATCTCTACGAACAGCTCGGTCAAATCCACCGACTCAAGGTCAATGCGGCTGTCATCGCCGGCAAAGGCGTCCGGCTTGCTCGCAACGGCGCGTTGGGTGCGGTTCTGCTTGGCCTTGGCCTTTGCCCGGTGGGCGCGTTTTTGCTGCTTGTTTGGCGAGGCCATGGGTGTGACGTCCTAGGGTTCAGAGTGGGCTATTGAAGCGCAGGTTGCGGGAAATCCCAAGGGTATCCGCTGCTAATTGGCCGTTTTGCAGCCAAGCCAGTGCAATCGGCCACAAGCGGTCCTGATACTCACTACGGAAAAATGCGAAATGCCCGACCTGTTTCTCGCCGATGTCCTCAGGCGCTATCCGCAGATGGGTGCGTTCGCTGTTGTCGAAGTAACCCAGTAACCGCTCGATGGCTGCTACGGTCCCGAATGGGTCATCGGTGATGCTGATGGCCAGTATCTGCGCTTGCACCTGGCTGAAGGGCAACTCACGCAAGCCGCGCCCGCTGGGGCGTGTTTCGTAGCGGGGTGTGGGGGTGCTCCAGTCGCGTACCACGCCTGCCGGCGTGTCCTCCATCCAGCCCAGGCGTTTGCCGGGGAAATATCCGCACAGCGCGGTCATCAGCGGCATTGCCACATGCCATTTGGCAAACATCTTCCAGCGTTCACTCGCTGCATAGTCGCGCCAGTACGCAAATTGGGCGCCCACGGTAACAATCCGGCGGATCGCCGCGCCTGAGGCTCCCAGCCCCGCCGCACAGCCGCCGAAGCTGTGGCCGACGACGTCGATCGGCTGGCCTGGAAACTCCCGTTGCGCGCGCTGCAAGATCGCTTCGAAATCCAGCACGCCCCAGTCCGACCACGAGGCTTTGAAGCCCTTTAGCGAGCCGTGGCGGGATTCGCCGATGCCACGGTAGTCGTAGGTGATGACGTCGAGGCCGTTGGCAAACAGGTAGTCGGCGAAACGCGAGTAATAGCGGCAGCGCAGGGACGTGGCGGCGTTGATGATGACGACGGGGCGGCCGAAGTCGGTGCGCAGATGGCGCCAGGTGAAGCCGCCGATGAGGTGGTTGTCGGCAGCGGGTTCCTTGAAGGGCGTGCTTTGCCCTGGGTTGCGTGTTGCGAGTGGTATTCGCGAAGAGGCGTCATTCAAGTTCATTGGTTTTCTGCCTATGTCGGTTTTTATTTTTTTAGCAACAGTTGGCCAGCTTGCCAGTACGTGTGTGCCATTCGGCGGCCCCACTAATCTCGGCGCTCACTGATAGAGCCATATATCCTAGAGGAACGACACCCGATCATGGTCCGATCAGACTGGCAGGCACCCACTTTGGAGGTCTCTATGAGCATCCCACTTTCTCCCATCGTTTCAGAGTTTGAAACAGAAGAGCCGGCTGCCAGCTACGACCGTTTTGCCAATAGATCCATAGGCTTGTTGCCTTTGCGATCAGCCAGGGCGCTTTCATGACCCGCGACACCCTCGAACACCATCAGATCCCCCTCTACTTCATCACGGTCCTCCTGGCAGCCACCTTCGGCCTGCTCGCGCCCTCATCGGCCAATGGCCTTGGCGCACTGGTCACACCTGCGATCGCCGTGCTGATGTACGCGATGTTCCTGCAAATCCCGTTTCTGAAGCTGCGCCAGGGCTGGGGCAACAAACGCTTCCTGTCGGCTTTGCTGCTGGTCAATTTCATCCTGGTGCCGTTGCTGGTGTGGGCGTTGACCCGTGGCTTGGTCGCGCACCCGGCGCTATTGCTGGGTGCGTTGCTGGTGTTGCTGACGCCGTGCATCGATTACGTGGTGGTGTTTACCCATATGGGTAAGGGCGACTCGCGGCTGATGCTCGCGGCGACGCCGGTGTTGTTGCTGGTGCAGTTGGCGCTGTTGCCGGTGTACCTGGGGTTGATGCTGGGGCCGCAGTCTGGGGTGGTGGTCGAGGCGGGGCCTTTCGTCGAGGCGTTCCTGATGTTGATTGTGGTGCCGATGGTGTTGGCGGTGGGCACCACGGCGCTGGCGCGCAGCTCGACCGTTATCAATGCGTGGAACAACGCCTGGGCCTGGTTGCCGGTGCCGGCCATGGCGCTGGTGTTGTTTGTGGTGATCGCCTCGCAGATCACTGCGGTGGTGCGTGATTTCAGCCTGTTGCTGCCGGTGATTCCGGTCTACCTGGGCTTCCTGTTGCTGGCGCCGCTGATGGGCGCTTTGGCGGCGCGTGTCTGTGCGTTGCCGGCGTTGACGGCGCGTGCGGTGACGTTCAGCGCATCGACACGCAACTCGTTGGTGGTGTTGCCCTTGGCGCTGGCCCTGCCCGAGGGTGTACGCGGGTTGGCGGCGACGGCGGTGATCCTGCAAACCCTGATCGAGTTGGTCGGTGAATTGATCTATGTGCGTCTGATCCCGGCGTTGGTATGGCCCGTGCGTCGGTAAATGTGAGTCTGTTCAGGCGCTATTCAGCAGGGTGGCCGGCACCATAAGTCGGCACTCTTTACCTGACGGGTCAACCGATGGATCACCACAACCGTTTTCGCCTGGAGTCCCTGGGCATTTTCTTGCTCGCCTCTCTGCTGTTTACCCTGGGGATCTGGGATCAGCAGCCTCAGGGTTTTGACGGGCGCTGGGCGTTGTTCCTGCAGGAAATGTTTCGCCACGGCGCGAGTTTTTTCCCGACCACCTACGGTCAGCCCTACGCGGACTATCCCGGCACCGCGACCTTCTTCAGTTTTGTGTTTGCCCGGCTGTTTGGTGCGCCCAACCACCTGGCAAATATCCTGCCCACCGCCCTCGCGTCTGCCGGCACCGTTGCCCTGATCTATCGCCTGCTGGTGCCTTCGAGCCGGCAATGGGCGCTGCTCACGGTGCTGCTGACGTTGCTCACTGCGCAGTTGCTCGATAAGTCGCGTTCGGTGTGCCTGGATCAGATGGTGTCGCTGCTCTGTGTCGGCAGTTTCTACCTGTTGCACACGGGTGAGCGCTTGGGATCGCGCTGGCGCCAACTCGCCGTGTTCCCGCTGTTCGTCCTCGGCTTTGCGATTCGCGGGCCGCTGGGGTTGATCGAAGTCTGTGGCGTGGTGTGCGTGTACTGGGCGTTGAGCCGCCCCGGGCAGCGGGTCAGGCAGGTGCTGATCCATGGTGTGGTTGGCGTGCTGCTGTTGGCGGCGTGCTGGTGGCTGTTGGTGAAGCTGGCGCGGATCAGCGGTGGCGATGCCTTTGCCGACGAAGTGTTCAAGATGCAGGTCGGCGGGCGCCTCGATGAAAGTGGCGAGCCGTTCTACTTCTACTTCCAGTTGAGTGTGTACCGCTACTTCCCGGTGGTGCCGCTGGCGCTGGCAACGTTGATCGCGCTGCGCCATCGCTGGTCTGAACGGTTTGTGAATGACGACGTGCAGAGGGTGGTGCGCCTGGGCGCCTGCGGCTTGATGATCCTGCTCGGGCTATCGGTGCCGCACTTCAAGCGCGCTTATTACATCCTGCCCATGGTGCCGATGTTTGCCGCTGTCGCCGCCTATGGGCTGCTCCAGGCGCAAGGCTGGCTCGTTGGCGTGCGCAGGTGTTACGAATGGCTTGTCGTGGCGCTACCGGCGTTGTGCGTGGTTGTAGTCTTTGTCTGTCGGCATGGGTGGCAGAAGCACGGTTATTGGCCGGACGTTTCGTTGCCGCTGCTGATAGGCGCGCTGCTGGTCCTGCAAGTGGCGGCAGTGATCGCCTGGCGTCGTCTGGTGGGGCTCAGCGCGATCGCATTGGCGGCGCAATGGCTGTTGCTGGTGGCCGTGATCGGTCCGGCCAAGGATCTGCAATTCGACACCCGCACCTTTGTTGGCGAGGTGGAAGCGCTACGGGTGAAGCAGCCGGGGCCGTTGGTGTTTGTCAATCTCGGCCGGGATACCTGGGCGGTGCGCTACATGATGAACCTGGATCATGATGAGCAGCCGTTGTTTGTCGCGGGGAGCGAGGTCGAGCGGTTGGCTACGTTGCCAAAGCCGGCATGGGTGATCGTGGCGCGCAAGGAAACCAAGCTGCTGGCGGGGACGCCGCTGGAACATCAGGCGCCGGTGTACAGCGGGCGGTTGAATGACAATCCGTTGATGGTGTTTTTGCTTGAGTGATTGAGATGACGGGCTTCGGGGCGACAGAGGTTGCTCCGATGCAGCTCAATAAATCCCGGGCAACAAAAAACCCGCACTAGGCGGGTTTCTTGTGTGTTTCAGATGATGTTCGCACCACCTAAAACTAATTAGTGGTGCCCAGAGACGGAATCGAACCGCCGACACGGGGATTTTCAATCCCCTGCTCTACCGACTGAGCTATCTGGGCAACGGGGCGCATTAAACGGGTTTTTCAGGGGGTCGTCAAGCAAGTTTTCAAAAAATATTTAATTATTACCGTCGCTTACGTGCCGACCCCGGTTTTTGATCAATTATTGAGCAGGTGGCACGTAGCCGTCGGCCTTGGCGTAATCCTCGCCGGAAAAGAACTTGTCCATCTCGCCTGCCAGGTACTTGCGGTCTTCGGCGTTCATCATGTTCAGGCGTTTTTCGTTGATCAGCAGGGTCTGGTGTTTCAACCAGTCGCCCCAGGCGTTGGCAGAGACATGCTCGTAAATGTCCTGGCCCTTGGCACCTGGGTACGGAGGGCGTTCCAGGCCTGGCAGTTCTTCTTTGTACTTGCGGCACATTACGGTGCGGGTCATGACGACACTCCTGCATTCAAAACATCGGCCGCGCGCTTCAGCAGTTTCTTGACCGGGGCGGCAAGGCCCAGGCGCGGCGGGGTGGCGAGGTTATACCAGAGCCAGTCGGCCTCGGCCACGTGATGGGCGGATTCCTCGACCCGTACCAGCCAGGGTTCGATGGCCAGCTGGAAATGGCTGAAGGTGTGGACCAGCCCCGGCAGTTCCTGTTGCTTGCCCAGTTCGAGCGCGTGCTGGTGGGCGAGGTGTTCCAGGTCTTGCAGGTCGTCCAGTTCCGGCAAGCTCCACAGCCCACCCCAGAGCCCTGTCGATGGGCGGCGGTAAAGCAGGATCGCGCCCTCGGCGTTCGCCAGCATCGGCATCAGCGTGCGCTTCTGCGGGATGGTCTTGCGCGGCTTGGGGATCGGGTAGCGGGTCTCCAGGCCGAGCATGTGGGCTTCGCAGCCTTTTTCCAGCGGGCACAGCAGGCAGCTGGGTTTGCTGCGGGTGCAGAGGGTGGCGCCCATGTCCATCATCGCCTGGGTGTAGGCGTTGACGCGATCATGGGGTGTGAAGCGCTCTGCCGTGGCCCACAGCTGCTTGGCGACCTTGGGTTCGCCCGGGTAGCCCTCTTGCGCGGTAAAGCGTGCCAGCACGCGCTTGACGTTGCCGTCGAGGATCGGTGCGCGCAGGCCCATGCTCAGGCTCGCGATTGCGCCGGCGGTAGACAGGCCGATGCCCGGCAGCTCAGTGAGTTTTTCCACGTCCCGGGGAAACTCGCCGCCATAGTCGGCCACCACAATCTTCGCGGTCTTTTGCAGGTTGCGTGCGCGGGTGTAGTAGCCCAGGCCGGTCCACAAATGCAGCACCTCGTCTTCCGGTGCGGCGGCCAGGGCTTCGACCGTCGGCAGCGAGGCCATGAAACGGTCGAAATAATTCAGCACGGTGCTGACCTGGGTCTGTTGCAGCATGATCTCCGAGACCCACACCCGATAAGGCGTGATGCCCTGTTGCCAGGGCAGGTCGTGGCGACCGTGGCGGTCGTACCAATCCAGCACCGCCGTTGAAAACTGCTCGTTTCTCATCGTTTGAACAGACCTTTGAGCGCGTCTTTGAGCTGCGGGTTGACCTTGTCGAGCTTCTCTTCAAGTTTGTCGCTGAGCTTGTTGCCGGCGGCCTTGATAGCGACCTGGCCGAGGCCGTCCTTGTCCAGGCGGCAAGCCTTGGCGCCGAGTTCCAGCGGGCCACGGCAGCGCAGCGGCACTTCGATCCCCTGGAAGTTGGCGCCCACCTGGCAGGCCGGGTCCGGTACTTCGCGCTGGTCGCCTTCGACGAGGATGCCCACGCGGTAGTCCATGCCCAGCACGCGCAGGTCGATGTCACCGTTGCCGTTGACCGTCAGGCCCGGGATGCGCACTTTCAGGTCCGGGTTACTGGCGACGCCGTTGCGCAAGGTCAGGTTGCCACGCAGTTCCTGGAACGGCGTGTCCTTGCCTTGCGGTGCGCTGCTCAGGGTCTTGCGGTTGAGCAGGGCGATGCCGGTGCACAGCTGTTGTTCGAGGTTGGCGTTGAGCAGCACGCCGTTGTTGATCACAAAGCTGGCGGTGCCGTTGAGGCTGTCGATCAGGGCTTTCTGGCTGTTGCCGCGGCCGCTGAGGTTGCTGTCGAGGGTGACCTGGCCCTTCACCGGCGGCGTTTGCCCCTGGGCTTGCAGGATGCGCTCGACCGGCACTTGCCTGATCTGGCTTTGCAGCGCCAACACAGGAATATCCTGGCGCACGTCAAGGTTGCCGGTTGCCTGGAAGGAGCCGTTGTAGAGGCTGCCGCTCAGGGTGCTGAGCTTGAGTTGGCCGTCGATGCCGGTGGCTTTGAGCACCGCGTTCTGGATCGGCAGCTTGCTCAAGGTCAATTGGCCGAAGGCCAGGTCGGCATTCACGTCCAGCGCGCGCAGGCGTGCCACGGGCAGCAGCTTGTCGGTACTCCAGGCGCCTTTGGTGGGTGCGTCCGGCAGCGGTGTGGTACCACCGGCGGCCATGGCCCCGGCTTCGCTGTCCTGCACTTCGGCCTGGCGTGCGGCGGTTGCGCCTTTGGCGGCTTCGGACTTGGCCGGCAGGTAATTGTCGACGTTGAACGTATCGCCCTTGAGCTGGACCCGCAGCGATTGCTTGGCGAAGTCTTCCACGGCAATGCGCCCGGTGAAGGTGCTGCCATCGACCTTCAGGTTCAGGTCGTCGAGGACCACGCTGGTGGGCGTACCCGCCAGGCGGCTGACCAGCTCGACCTTGCTCAGGCTGCCCTCGGCCATCGCTGGCAATGGGTTGCCCACGCTGTCGAGAAACTTGGCCAGGTCAAATTGGGCGATGGACAGGGCGCCGTTCAGTTGGGCTGTCTTGTCCAGGTCGTTGACCTTCAGCTCGCCCAGGGCGCGCAATTGGTTGGCCGACAGTTTCAAGTTGGTCCATTCGGCGATGTTCGCCGCCAAGTCCACCAAAATCTGCCCTTGGGTGGAGAACGTCACGGTCTTGCCTTGCAGCGGCTCGCCGGTGGCCTCGCCGCTCAGGCGCATGTCTTCGAACTGGTAGCGCTTGAGCGCACGTTGGATGCGCAGGTTGCCATTGAGCTCGGTCTTGACGCGCATCACTGGCTGGTTGCTGCCGAAGAATGCGGTGAGCTTCACCGGAATGCTCGCGCCATCGTGAATCGCACCGGCGCTCAGCTGGATACTTTCAGCACTGAATTGCTTGCCGGTCTGCTCGTCGTTGTATTCCACGCGGGCGTTGTTGATGGTCAGGCTGTCGATGTCCAGGCGGATCGGCTGCGGCGGCTTCTCCGGCTTGGCCTCGGCAGCCGGCTCGGCAGGCGCGGGCGCAGTGGCAGGCGCTTCGGTGCTGGCGACCGGTACGGTCTTGCCGATGTCTTCCCAGTTGCCGTGGCCCTGCTTGTCGCGGTTGAGGCGCAGGTTCAGGCCTTCGACGCGCACATCGCTCATCTGCACTTCGCGGCGCAGCAGCGGCAGCACGCGCACCGACAGGCCGAGCATTTGCAGGTCGGCGAACGGTTGTGTCGGAGTGGTCAGGGTCGCCACGCTGGCTTCGTGCAGCTCAAGGCCGAGCCAGGGGAACAGGCTCCAGCCGATGTCGCCATTGAGCGTCAGCTCGATGTGGGCCTTGTCGCGGGCAATCTGGCGGATCTCGTCTTTATAGTCGTTGGGATCGAAGAGGTGGGTCAGGGCAAAGCCCAGCGCCACAATGATCAGCAACAGCCCGAGAAGTACCAGACCCAGGATTTTGCCGAACGCTTTCATGGGCGAGTCCTTGTATGTCGAGATTAAAATTTAGCCGAAGAGTATACCGCCGGTAACCGTACGTCAGTTCGCCGATCGTTACATTGTATCCACGCCCAGCAAAACGGGATTTTGGCGTCAAATAAAACAGATAACCCGAAAAAGGTGATGTCAGTTTGGTTTTTCTGGCATTCACAGGTGCTAATCTGCGCGGGTTCGTCTGCCTTCTGCGACACAACGTCGCGCATCAAATGGAGCTTGACTCAAAACAACGGCCAACGCTTTGCGTGCAAGGCCGAGGGAGAGAGCGCCTGACGAACACATACTAACAACTGGGGGAAACACCAATGAGCACAAGCACTGCGGCAGCTTTAACTGCCGCACAGCCTGCGTTCCTGTCCAAGGAGCGCATCATCGCCAAGCCGGGCTTCAACCGCTGGCTGGTCCCGCCGGCCGCGCTGGCTATCCACCTGTGCATCGGCATGGCCTACGGTTTTTCGGTGTTCTGGCTGCCGTTGTCGAAGGCGCTGGGGATCACCAAGCCGTTGGCCTGCGCGCCGGACATGAGCTTTATCGCACAAGTCTTCTCGTCCCAATGCGACTGGCCCATTTCCATGCTGGGCTGGATCTACACCCTGTTCTTCATTTTCCTGGGCTGCTCGGCAGCGATCTGGGGCGGCTGGCTGGAACATGCCGGGCCTCGCAAGGCCGGTGTCGTATCGGCGCTGTGCTGGTGTGGCGGCCTGCTGATCTCGGCGTTGGGTATCTACACCCACCAGATCTGGCTGATGTGGATCGGTTCCGGCGTGATTGGCGGCATTGGCCTGGGCCTGGGCTACATCTCGCCCGTGTCGACCCTGATCAAGTGGTTCCCGGACAAGCGCGGCATGGCGACCGGCATGGCGATCATGGGTTTCGGCGGCGGCGCGATGGTGGGCGCCCCGTTGGCGGCAGCCTTGATGGGCCACTTCGCCACGCCCGACAGCGTGGGGGTATGGCAGAGCTTCCTGGTGATGGCCGCGATCTATTTCGTGTTCATGATCGGCGGTGCCTTGTCCTACCGCGTACCGCCGACCGGCTGGAAGCCTGAGGGCTGGACCGCGCCGGCGAAAAAAGCCAGCAATGCGATGATCACCCACCGTCACGTGCACGTGAATGTGGCGTGGAAGACCCCGCAATTCCGTCTGGTGTGGCTGGTGCTGTGCCTGAACGTGTCTGCCGGTATCGGTATCCTTGGCATGGCTTCGCCACTGCTGCAGGAAGTGTTCGGCGGCAAATTGCTGGGCGTGGATGTGCCGTTCGGCCAGCTGGATGCGGGTCAACTGGCGTCCATCGCCGCCATCGCGGCGGGCTTCACCGGGCTGTTGAGCTTGTTCAACATCGGTGGCCGGTTCTTCTGGGCGTCGTTCTCCGACTACCTGGGCCGTAAAAATACCTACTTCGTGTTTTTCGCCCTGGGCTTTGCCCTGTACGCGCTGATCCCGAACCTGGGGCACCTGGGCAACGTGGCGCTGTTTGTGGCGGCGTTCTGCATCATCCTGTCGATGTACGGCGGTGGCTTTGCGACGGTTCCGGCTTACCTAGCCGACTTGTTCGGTACGCAGATGGTCGGCGCGATCCACGGTCGCCTGCTGACCGCATGGGCTGCGGCGGGCGTATTGGGCCCGGTGCTGGTGAACTACCTGCGTGAATATCAACTGAGCATCGGCGTTGAACGTGCCGCGGCCTACGACATCACCTTGTATATCCTCGCCGGCCTGCTGGTGCTGGGGTTTGTCTGCAACATGCTGGTCCGCCCGGTGGCGGACAAGTACTTCATGACCGATGCCGAACTGGCGGCCGAGCAGGCGCTGGGGCATGACAAAGGCGCGGACGCCACCACTTCCCTGGAATGGAAAGCGGCGCCCGGCACCGTGCCATTGGCGATTGCCGCGTGGCTGGTGGTCGGTATTCCGTTGGCGTGGGGTGTGTGGGTGACCCTGCAGAAGACGGCGGTACTGTTCCACTAATACCGCAAAAACCCTGTGGGAGCTGGCTCGCCCGCGATAGCATCACCTCGGTCTGTCTGAGTGACTGAGGTGCCCGCATCGCAGGCAAGCCAGCTCCCACAGTTGTATGCACATGTCTATCCTCGACACTCCATCAGTCTTATCCCCTCCGATGTTTCTGTTTGGCGCCCGCGCCCCTATAATGGCTGCCTTTTTCGCCCAATGATTTTGCGGAGCTGGTGATGGCCGAACGTAAGGCGTCCGTCGAGCGCGACACTCTGGAAACCCAGATCAAAGCCTCGATCAACCTGGATGGCACCGGAAAGGCCCGATTTGATATCGGTGTACCTTTTCTTGAGCACATGCTGGACCAGATCGCCCGTCACGGGCTGATCGACCTGGATATCGTCAGTAAGGGCGACCTGCACATCGACGACCACCACACGGTGGAAGACGTTGGCATCACCCTCGGCCAGGCATTTGCCAAGGCCATCGGCGACAAGAAAGGCATCCGTCGCTACGGCCACGCCTATGTCCCGCTGGACGAAGCGCTGTCGCGTGTGGTCATCGACTTCTCCGGCCGCCCAGGCCTGCAGATGCACGTGCCCTACACCCGCGCCACCGTGGGCGGTTTTGACGTCGACCTGTTCCAGGAATTCTTCCAGGGTTTCGTCAACCACGCACTTGTCAGCCTGCACATCGACAACCTGCGCGGCACCAACACCCACCACCAGATCGAAACCGTGTTCAAGGCTTTCGGCCGCGCCCTGCGCATGGCCGTGGAGCTGGATGATCGCATGGCCGGGCAAATGCCCTCGACCAAGGGCGTCCTGTAATGCAGACGGTCGCGGTTATCGATTACGGCATGGGTAACCTGCACTCGGTGGCCAAGGCCCTCGAACACGTAGGTGCCGGCAAGGTGCTGATCACCAGCGATGCAGACGTGATTCGCGAAGCCGACCGGGTGGTATTCCCCGGCGTTGGCGCGATTCGCGATTGCATGGCCGAGATCCGCCGCCTGGGCTTCGACAGCCTGGTGCGTGAAGTCAGCCAGGACCGTCCGTTCCTCGGCATCTGTGTGGGCATGCAAGCCTTGCTCGATCGCAGTGAAGAGAACGATGGCGTCGACTGCATCGGGCTGTTCCCGGGCCAGGTGAAGTTCTTCGGCAAGGACCTGCATGAAGACGGCGCACACCTCAAAGTGCCGCACATGGGCTGGAACGAGGTCAGCCAGACCGTCGACCACCCGCTGTGGCACGACATCCCGGACCTGGCGCGTTTCTACTTCGTGCACAGCTACTACATCGCCGCCGGTAACCCGGGCCAGGTGGTGGGTGGCGGGCACTACGGCGTCGACTTCGCCGCCGCGCTGGCCGAAGGTTCGCGCTTTGCCGTGCAGTTCCACCCGGAGAAGAGCCATACCCATGGCCTGCAATTGCTGCAGAACTTCGCCACCTGGAACGGAAGCTGGTAAATGGCCAAGAAGCCGAAGTTGCCGCTCTTGAACCTCACGCTCGAACAGGAGAGTGAGGCTACCCTCAAGATCAAGCGGTTCATGGAAGATCGCTTCGAGCTGAAGCTGGGTTCGTTCGAGGTCGCCGAGATCCTCGAACTGTTCACCACCGAAGTTGCTCCGCACTATTACAACAGGGCGATTTTCGACGCACAGACGCTGCTCAAAGAGCGCTTCGAAAGCATCGAAAGCGACCTGTGGTCGCTTGAGAAACCCTGATTTCCCAAGCATTGCTGAATATCGAATAAGGTTTGCCAGATGCTGATTATCCCCGCTATCGATCTCAAGGACGGCGCCTGCGTACGTCTGCGCCAAGGCCGTATGGAAGACTCCACCGTGTTCTCCGATGATCCGGTGAGCATGGCTGCCAAATGGGTGGAAGGGGGCTGCCGTCGTCTGCATCTGGTGGACCTGAACGGCGCCTTTGAAGGCCAGCCGGTGAACGGTGAAGTGGTCACGGCGATCGCCAAGCGCTACCCGAACCTGCCGATCCAGATCGGTGGCGGTATCCGTTCCCTGGAAACCATCGAGCACTACGTCAAGGCCGGCGTGAGCTACGTGATCATCGGCACCAAGGCCGTCAAAGACCCGGCCTTCGTCGCCGAAGCCTGCCGCGCGTTCCCGGGCAAAGTGATCGTGGGCCTGGACGCCAAGGACGGTTTCGTCGCCACCGACGGCTGGGCTGAAATCAGCACGGTGCAGGTGATCGACCTGGCCAAGCAGTTCGAAGCCGACGGCGTTTCTGCCATCGTTTATACCGACATCGCCAAAGACGGCATGATGCAGGGCTGCAACGTGCCGTTCACTGCGGCGCTGGCTGCGGCGACCAGAATCCCGGTGATCGCTTCGGGCGGCATTCACAACCTGGGTGACATCAAGTCGCTGCTGGACGCCAAGGCGCCCGGCATCATCGGCGCCATCACCGGCCGCGCGATCTACGAGGGTACCCTGGACGTCGCCGAAGCCCAGGCTTACTGCGACGCCTATAACGGCTGAGGACTGACCATGGCGCTGGCCAAACGCATCATCCCTTGCCTGGACGTCGACAACGGTCGCGTGGTCAAGGGCGTCAAGTTCGAAAACATCCGTGACGCCGGCGACCCGGTGGAAATCGCCCGTCGCTACGATGAGCAAGGTGCCGACGAGATTACCTTTCTCGACATCACCGCCAGCGTCGACGGTCGCGACACCACGTTGCATACCGTCGAGCGCATGGCCAGCCAGGTGTTCATCCCGCTGACCGTGGGCGGTGGCGTGCGTACCGTGCAAGACATCCGCAACCTGCTCAATGCTGGTGCGGACAAGGTTTCGATCAACACCGCCGCCGTGTTCAACCCGGAGTTCGTCGGCGAAGCCGCGCAGCACTTCGGCTCGCAATGCATCGTGGTGGCCATCGACGCCAAGAAAGTCTCCGGCCCGGGCGAAACCCCGCGCTGGGAGATCTTCACCCACGGCGGTCGCAAGCCGACCGGCCTGGACGCGGTGGAGTGGGCGATGAAAATGGAAGGCCTGGGCGCCGGTGAAATCCTGCTGACCAGCATGGACCAGGACGGCATGAAAAACGGCTTCGACCTGGGCGTAACCCGCGCCATCAGCGATGCGTTGGGTATCCCGGTGATCGCCTCCGGCGGTGTCGGCAACCTGCAACATCTGGCCGACGGTGTCATCGAAGGCCATGCCAGTGCGGTACTGGCGGCGAGTATTTTCCACTTTGGCGAATACACCGTTCCCGAGGCCAAGGCCTACATGGCGGCGCGCGGTATCGTCGTTCGCTAAACGCTGCTGGACACCATGGCAGGCGCGGGGCACTCTCTGCGCTTGCCATGGATTCCGGTAACCTTCATGTTCAAAGATCTTCTGCTCGTCCTCGCCAGTACCTCCATTCTTTTGGCGGGTTCTGTCCACGCCGAGGAGCCGTCCGACACCTCCCTGGTGCTGCTGACGGAAAACTTCCCGCCGTACAACATGGCGAAGAACGGCAAGAACTTCGCCAAGGAAGAGAACATCGAAGGCATTGCCGTGGACATCGTCCGCGAGACCTTCAAGCGTGCCGGCATTTCCTACAACCTGACCCTGCGTTTTCCTTGGGAGCGCATCTACAAGCTCGCCCTGGAAAAACCCGGCTACGGCGTATTCGTGATGGCTCGCCTGCCGGACCGCGAGTCCCTGTTCAAATGGGTCGGCCCCATCGGCCCGGACGATTGGGTGCTGCTGGCCAAGGCCGACAGCACGATCCAACTGACTGACCTCGAACATGCGCGCCGTTACAGGATCGGCGCATACAAGGGCGATGCCATTGCCCAGACCCTGGAGAAGCAGGGCCTCAACCCGGTAGTGGTATTGCGCGACCAGGACAATGCGCAAAAGCTGCTGGATGGTCAGATCGACCTGTGGGCCACCGGCGATCCCGCCGGGCGCTACCTCGCCCGCCAGGTGGGCGTCACCGGCCTCAAGACCGTGCTGCGCTTCAACAGTGCGCAGTTGTACCTGGCGCTCAACAAGCAAGTGCCGGACGAGGTGGTGCTCAAGCTGCAGGCGACGCTCGATCAGCTACGGCGCGACGGTCTCATCGACGAGATCATGGCTCGCTACCTCTAGCGCGGCTTGCGTCACCGCCGGCGGCGATTCTTCGCGGGGAAATTCACTCATATAGATTTGATCGCCGCTGGTGTAGCTGACGGTGGTCGACACCTGGCTGCCGTCCTGGCGCAGCAAGCGGTATTCGCTCTGGATCAGGTAAGCGGCGACCGCCTTGTTGGCGGGAACGTAGGTGATGATGTCCAGCGACGAGGCTTGATTCCAGCCCTTGGCCGAACGTTGGGTGTGGGTGAAGTCCTGTTCCAGATGCGCCGAGAAATTCAATTCGAATACACGGTATTTGGGTGGCCATTCGCTGCACAGGTCGACGCAGGTTGTCGCGGCCAGGGCCCTGGAATGGTTGCCTGTTTCGCCCTTGTTGGCGGTCCACATGAACGGTTGGCTGGTGTCGGTGGTGTTGTGGCCGAAGCCGGCGAACAGATGGCGGTCGGTGCGTTCCAGGCGGTAGGTCGGTGAGGACAGCAGTTGTTCGATGGCATTCAACTCCGGGTCTTTGACGCTGAACCACGGCAGCAGGCACACATGGGTCGTGGGCGTGGTTGCGGCCTCGTCGGGGCCGGCGTAACTGGTGAGGACCGGCGGTGGCGTGGTTTCGCGCAGTGGCGCGCTGAGGGGCAAGCGCAGTGCGTAGGTCGGCTCGGTGGGCCGGGTGTAGCGTGCGTTGGCGACGAACGTCCCGGGCGCCAGGTTGATCTCGCCGGGCGCTGCGTCCGGCACTCTGATCGACCAGGCGCTGAAGTCCCGAGAGGCGCCACTGCCTTCGTCGCTCCAGATCAAATCGCCGGGCTGGGCGCTCGTCACCAGGTCGGCGCGCACGCAGCGTACGGCATTGCTCGAAGGTTTTTCATAACCTACGCCGCACACCAGGCCCATAGCTACATAGCCTTCAGGTGGCAGCGGCCGCCAGATGGAAAAATCGTTTCGTGCACCCGAGCCTGCATCCTTCCACACTTGCTCATAGTCTGCCGGCGGGCGCAGTGCGGTGCCATTGACCTTGTTGGCATCGCTGACCACGGCGACGATCTTGCGTTGATTGATGTTGCGATAGCTGCCGGTGGCGATGTCACCCAGTGGGAAAAACTGACTGAGGGCGTCGGATGTCGTGCTGGGCCGCCACAGGCCGATGGCGCGGTGGGCGCCTGACCCCTTGTCGTTCCACAGCGGCAGGAACTCGCAGGTAAAGCTGATGAGCAGGTCGTTGAATTGCAGCGGATTCATGGGGAATCTCTCCAGTTGATTGGAGGGGGCACTATCGGTCAATCCCGGCGGCGTCCAGCGGTAGCTATGTAGGGTGCATTCAGCGCGGCTTGAGCAGATCGACCCGCAGGGTTGAAGGTTGGTCGGCCTGGTCGAATGCATACGTGCAAATCTTGATTGGCGTGTTTCTGACGCTGATCAGTTGGGCGAACTTTTCCGTCTGCATCCCAGGGAAGTCATTGAGGGGCCGCACCAGGTCAATGGGCTCGTCCTCGTCCACTTCGGTGAGCAATGGCGGGGGTGGGATTGGCAAGTAGGCGGCAGGACGCAGGCAATCGGTGGTCGCGGCCGGGCCATATTTGTAGGTGTAGCGATGCATGAATGGCGAGGCCAGGTTCCAGATCACGGTGTAGGCCCCCAGGCCATGTTTGTCGAGGCTGATCGTCAGGTTGGGCGTGCGCGCCGGCCCGGGTTCGGCGAGTTCGACGGCCAGGGTCAACGCGTTGCGCATCATGCCGTTGGTCACAGGTTGTTCGGCGGAAGCTACGCCGACGATGCACAGCATCTGCATGCCGGTCTGTGGGCCGATGGCATCGTTGATGTGGGCGTTTTCGGCGTTGATGGGCGAGCTGTAGTGCACCGGGTTTTCGCAGTCAATCGCACGGCGTGTGGTCTTGTAGCGGTAGAACGGGGTGTTGGTGGTGAAGGCCAGGTTCCAGCGCGGCACGATGTCCTTGCCTTTGGTGCCAGGCTGCTTGATGAAGTACTGCTGGATCGGCTCCGGATTTTTGAAGGTGATCGTGGTTGTCGGGAAGAGGTCGCAGTACTCGCTGTCGGGTTTCAATACCCCGGCCGCGAAGCAGCGGTTGAGGAACGTCACCGGGCTGCCATAGTTGGTCTCGGCGTGCCAGGAGGCTTGGCCTTGGTTGACTTCGCACGGCGCGTCCCGCTGGCATTTGCGCTCCTCGGGTTGGCCGCTGGTGCTGGTGCTGAGAATGCCGAACACGGTGTTGGTTGCACGGTCGAGCAGAGGCCCGCCAAAGCTGCCGCGCATGATGCCCGGGCATTGGTTTTTCAGGGTGACGCGCCATACGAACGGTTGCTCCACCAGCTCTTGGGAGCTTTGCTGGACGCATGCGCCGAGGTGCAGGGTGTCCCATTCCGGAGCGGTCAGGGCAAGGATGTCATTGCCATCGGCAGGGACTTCTTCGGCGAGTTTGAGTGGGTTGATTCCGGCCTTGAGCAAGGCCGCCAGTGAAGTCTGCAATTCGATAATGGCCAGGTCCATGCCTTGGCTACTGCCCCATTTCAGGGTCTTGAGCGAATAGGTCTTGATCGACTCCAGGGTGTCGTCGAAGTAGTTGAAGCTGATGCTGCCTTTGATCGGCAGGTCCTTTTGCACTGCGCCGTTGAGGCGGTGCAGGCAATGGCTGCTGGTGAGTACGTAGGCCGGGCCGGATTTTCCGGCGGCGTCGCGGGTGTCCAGCAACGTAGCCGTACACAGGGTCTGGGCTTCGTTGCGAATACGGCCGACGCCATTCCAGTGGTCGTGTTCATGGCGCGCGTTGCTGAGCATGCGTGCGGGGCTGCTGTTTGGCAGGCCTTCGCCGAAATCCCGCGGTGCAGCTGTGAGTGATCCGGTGAGGCTGCCGAGCAGCAGGGCGCAGAGTGTGAGGTGGGTGATGTTCATGAAGTGTCCTGTAAGCGTGAACCTAAAGGCGCACTATTCAGGACCGGGGTTGGGGGTGGGTGGTACTTACCTAGCTGCGGGACGGTAGGTGCCGTCCTTGCCATGCCCGGCCATCGCCTGGTTGCTGCGTAGGCTGATCATCAGCTTGATGTCGATCCAGTCCACGCCCTGGGCCTTGAGCTTGGGCAATTCACGCTCGAGTACCGCCAGGGTCTGCGGGTACGGGTGGCCGATCATCACTGCCGAGCCTTGTTTGTGGGCCAGCTTGATTGCGGTCTGCAGTTGCGCGGTGATCGCCGCTTCGGTGCGTTCGTCATCCAGGAACACGTCGCGGGAAACGCTGGCCAGGCCGATCTTCTGCGCTTGGGCGGCGGCCACCGTCTGCGCGCTGGTACGGCTGTCGACAAAGAACTTGTTGCGCCGTTGCAGCTCATCCATCAACCAGGCCATGGCTGCCGGTTGCGCGGTCATGCGGCTACCCATGTGGTTGTTGATGCCGGCGGTGTAGGGTACGGCCTTGAACGCGGCGTCCAGGCGCTTGCCAAGCTCTTCGATGGGCAGCTCGGGGTGCCAGGCGAACGGGCCGGTGGCCGGGTCCATGGGCATGTGCAGGATCACGATCTTGCCGGCCTTGTGCGCCTCGCGGGCGAATTCGGCGGCGTGGGGCGTGTCGGGCATGATCGCGGTGGTTACCGGGCCGGGCAGGGCCAATACACGGCGATCCCTGGGCAGGTTTTGCCCGAGGTCGTCGATGATGAGGGTCAGGTAGGCTTTGGGCGGCGCGCCGGCAGGGGCCGCTTGCGCGACGCCTGCCAGGCTGCACAGCACAGCGATGATCAGGGCAAAACGCATATCAACGGCTGCGGGTGATGCTCAAGCCCTTGAGCAGGCTCAGCGCCTGGGCCAGTTGGTAGTCATCGTCCTGCGGCATCGGCTTGGCTTTGACGCCGCTGCCACTAGGCTTGTCGGCACCGCCGTTGCCATTGCCCAGGTGACCTTGCAGGTCGGCCTCCTTGTAGTACTCGCCGTCGGCCTCGTTGGTGATCTTGGCCTTGCGTACTTCGATGTCCGGCACGATGCCCTGGGCCTGGATCGAGCGACCGTTCGGCGTGTAGTACAGCGCGGTGGTGATCTTCAGGGCGCGGTCGTTGTTCAGCGGCAACACGGTTTGCACCGAGCCCTTGCCGAAGCTGGTGGTGCCCATCAGCACGCCGCGCTTCTGGTCTTGCAGGGCGCCGGCGACGATTTCCGAGGCCGAGGCGCTGCCGCCGTTGATCAGCACGGCCAAGGGCACGCCTTCGCTGAGGTCGTTGCCCGTGGCCGAGAAACGCAGCTCGGAGTTGGCGATACGGCCCTTGGTGTACACAATCAGGCCCTTGGTGATGAAGTGGTCGACCACTTCCACCGCCGCCTGCAACACGCCACCGGGGTTGTTGCGCAGGTCGAGCACGATGCCGTTGAGCTTCTTGCCGTTGTCCTTGCGCAGCTTGGCCAGGGCCTTGGCCACTTCGTCGCCGGTCTTGACCTGGAACTGCGTGATGCGGATGTAGCCGTAGCCCGACTCCAGCAACTGGCTCTTCACGCTCTTGACCGTGATGGTCGCGCGGGTCAGCGTCACGTCGAATGGCGCACCGCCGTCGCGCACCAGGGTCAGGGTGATTTTCTGGCCGATCTTGCCGCGCATCTTGTCGACGGCTTCGGTCATGGTCTGGCCGCGGGTAGGCTGGCCATTGATCTTGACGATGAAGTCGCCGGCCTGGATGCCGGCCTTGGACGCCGGGGTGTCATCGATGGGCGAGACGACCTTGACGTTGCCGTCTTCGGCGCCGACTTCGATGCCCAGGCCGCCGAATTCACCGCTGGTGCTTTCCTGCAGCTCGGCGAAATCTTCCGGGCCCAGGTAGGCGGAGTGCGGGTCGAGGTTGCTGAGCATGCCCTTGATGGCATTCTCCAGCAGGGTCTTGTCGTCTACGGGGTCGACATAGGCTGCCTTGATCCGGTCCATGACCTCGGCGAAGGTGCGCAGCTCGTCCAGCGGCAACGGCGCCTTGGTGGTCGCGGCCGAGGCGGCAGGTGCAGCCGGTGCGGCCTGGTCGGCGAAAGCCAGAGGCGCGCCGATCACCAGGGCGATCGTCAGAGCCAGCGAAGTGAGGCGGGACAAATGCAGCATGTCGAACGAACTCCTAATGTAGGTGCGGCCCTATCCTTGGGAACGGCACCATTGTGCAGGATCGCTCGGGCGACCCTGCTGACGAATAGCGAAGTACAGCGCCGGGGTGTCCTGGCCACCACTGTTACCGACAGTGGAGATGGATTCACCGGCTTTTACAACATCACCTGCCGACTTGAGTAATGTCTGATTGTGGCCATAAAGGCTCAAATAGCCATTACCGTGATCCAAAATCACCAACAAACCGGCGCCCCGCAGCCAATCGGCAAACACCACGCGCCCACCGTGAACGGCATGCACCTGGCTACCGGCGGAGGCGCTGATCATCACGCCGTCCCACTTGGCACGGGTGTCATCACCACGGGTTTCCCCAAAGCGTGCCAGTAATCGACCATCAACAGGCCATGGAAGTTTGCCGCGGGCTGAAGCAAAAGGACCGCCGAAGTTCTCGCCGGCGCTGGAAACCAGTGGGCCAGGGGCTGCATGCGCCGGTTTACGCGGCGCTGGGGCGTCCGAGCTGGCGGCCAGCTCGGCCTCACGCTGGCGCTTTTTTTCGGCTTCCTGCTGGGCGATCAGCGCTTTTTGCCGCGCTTCTTCAGCCTCGCGTGCCTGGCGCGCTAGGGTTTCTTCAATGGTCTTGAGCACTTTGGCCAGGTCGGCCTGGTCCTGCTCGCGGGCCTGCAGCTTGGCGTCGCGGGCTTTTACGTCGTCATTGAGCTTGGCCAAGGCCAGCTGGCGTTCCTTGCGCACCTGCTCCAGTTGGTCGCGCTGGGTGTCCAGGGCGGTTTTCTGGTCAAGCAGCTGCGATTGCTGGTCGGCAATTTCCTGTTCGACGTTGGCCAGTTGGCGCAGGGTTTCGTTGAAACCCTTCAATTGCGCGAGGCGCGCCTGGCTCAGGTAGTCGTAATAGGTGAGGGTGCGCGCAAATTTTTCCGGATTCTGCTGGTTGAGCAGCAGCTTGAGGTATTCCTGGCGGCCGCTTTGGTAGGCGGCACGGGCCTGGATCGCGATCAGGCGTTGCTGTTCAACGCGGGCGCCCTGGAGTTTTTTTTTCTCAGCGTCGAGTCGCTCCAGTTCCGACTCGCTCTTCTTTAGTTCTTTTTGCAGCTCCTGGACTTGCTTCTCCAGCTTGCCCATCTCGGTCTCTGTGCCGCGCAGGTCTTTCTGCACCCCGGATTTTTCTTCCTGGAGCTTGCCGAGCAGCTTTTTCAGCTCGGTAATGTCCTGACGCGTGGCGTCCAACTGTTGTTGGGTTTGTGCGCGCTCATCGGCAAACGCCGGTTGGAGCAGGCAGGCAAGGGCAAGGGTAATCAGGGCGCGAAGCATAGAGGCGGGCGACACCAGGGAAATGGACGGCCTAGTATGCCCGGCAAGCGCTGCAAAAAAAACGCCCAATTCGGGCTGGTGGGCAAGATAGGTGCCGAGCGGTGGGGAGATGGCAAAAGGACATCTTCCAAGCGACGCAAAACCAATGTGGGAGCGGGCTTGCCCGCGAATACGGTGTGTCAGTCACTGAAGCTGTCGACTGAACGAACGCATTCGCGGGCAAGCCCGCTTCCACAAGGGGTTGGTGGTGTGCTGTGGATCAGACCAGAATCGAAGTGCCGGTCATTTCAACCGGCTTCTCCAGCCCCATCAGCTTCAGCATGGTCGGCGCCACATCCGCCAGCACGCCGCCTTCGCGCACTTTCAGGTCGCGCTTGCCCACATAGATGAACGGCACCGGCTCGGTGGTGTGGGCGGTGTGGGCCTGGCCGGTGGATTCGTCGGACATCTGCTCGCAGTTGCCATGGTCGGCGGTGATCAGCGCTTCGCCACCGACTTTCTCCAGAGCCTCGACGATACGGCCGACGCAGGTGTCCAGGCATTCCACGGCCTTGATCGCGGCGGCGAGGTTGCCGCTGTGGCCGACCATGTCACCGTTGGCGTAGTTGACCACGATCACGTCGTAACGCTGGTTGTCGATGGCGTCGACGATCTTGTCTGTGACTTCCGGTGCGCTCATTTCCGGCTGCAGGTCGTAGGTGGCGACTTTTGGCGACGGGATCAGGATGCGCTCTTCGCCCGGGAACGGTTCTTCACGGCCGCCGGAGAAGAAGAAGGTCACGTGGGCGTATTTTTCGGTTTCGGCAATGCGCAGCTGGGTCTTGCCGTTTTTCGCCAGGTAGTCGCCCAGCACGTTTTCCAGGCTGCCCGGTGCAAACGCGGCGGGGGCCGGGATGCTGGCGGCGTATTGGGTCAGGCCGACGTAGTGCACTTTCGGCTGGCGCGCGCGCGCGAACTCTTTGAAGTCATCCTCGACAAACACGCGGCTCAGTTCGCGGGCACGGTCGGCGCGGAAGTTCATGAACACCACGGCGTCGCCGTCTTCGACTTTGACCGGCTCACCGATGGTGGTGGCTTTGACGAACTCGTCGCTTTCGCCACGGGCGTAGGCGGCTTCCAGGCCTTGCTGGGCGGTGGCGGCGTTGAACTCGGCCTGGCCGTCGACGATCAGGTTGTAGGCCTGGGACACGCGGTCCCAGCGGTTGTCGCGGTCCATGGCGAAGTAGCGGCCGATGAGGCTGGCGATGCGGCCCTTGCCCAGGGCGGCGAAAGCGGCGTCGAGCAGTTCGATGGACGATTGCGCGCTTTTCGGCGGGGTGTCGCGGCCGTCGAGGAAGGCGTGCAGGTAGATCTTGTCGGCACCGCGCTTGAAGGCCAGCTCGGCCATGGCGACCAGGTGGTCCTGGTGGCTGTGCACGCCGCCATCGGACAGCAGGCCCATGAAGTGCACGGCCTTGCCGGCAGCGACAGCTTTATCGACGGCGGCGCAGAGGGTTGGGTTCTCGAAGAACTCGCCGTCGCGGATCGCTTTGGTGACGCGGGTGAAGTCCTGATAGACCACTCGTCCGGCGCCGAGATTCATGTGGCCGACTTCCGAGTTGCCCATCTGGCCGTCCGGCAGGCCGACATCCATGCCGGAACCCGAGATCAGGCCGTTGGGCATGCTGGCGGTCAAGCGGTCGAGGACCGGCTTGTCGGCCGCGTACACCGCGTTGTCGTGGTGGCTTTCGCTGTGTCCGAAGCCATCGAGAATTATCAGGACCAAAGGTTTAGGCGTAGTAGTCATAGATCCTCTCGTGGCGGTAATAAAGGAAGGCGATTGAAAAGGGAGTGGCAGTTTAAAGCGAAGTTCCAACCGCGTCACCGCTTTACGGGGGTTGGCCCCCCCTGACGGCTGTGTATACTTACCGCCATTTTAACGCCCTGGAACCTCCTTGATGGTTGATCACCTGATTGCATTTGCCACTGCCCATTATCTGCTCGTGGGTGCCTTCGTCATCCTGCTGGCGCTGCTGATCGCTCACGAGATGAGCCGTGGTGGCCGCAGCCTGAGCACATCGGAGCTGACCGCGCTGGTCAACAAGGATGAGGCCGTTGTCGTGGACATCCGCCCGGTCAAGGAATTTGCCGCCGGCCATATCGTCGGTGCCCTGAACATTCCACAGGACAAGCTGGTCGCGCGCATGGCCGAGCTGGAAAAGCACAAGGCCAAGACCATTATCCTGGTCGACGCCCAGGGCCAACACGCCGGCACCCACGCCCGCGAAATGCTCAAGGCCGGTTTCACTGCCGCCAAACTGTCCGGCGGTATCGGCAGCTGGAAAGCCGACAACCTTCCGCTGGTGAAGTGATATGAGCCAGGTTGTCGTATATTCCAGCGATTGGTGCCCTTACTGCATGCGGGCCAAGGCCTTGCTGGAGCAGAAGGGCGTTGCCTTCGAAGAGATCAAGGTCGACGGCAAACCCCAGGTGCGTGCCGAGATGGCCCAGAAAGCGGGGCGCACATCCGTGCCGCAGATCTGGATCGGCACCCGGCATATCGGTGGTTGCGACGACCTGTTTGCCCTGGAGCGCGCCGGCAAGCTTGATGCGCTGCTCGCCTAACCCCTAAAAGACCCCAAGATCACAAGGATCTGCGATGACTGACCAACAGAACACCGAAGCTGCGCAAGACCAAAGCCCACAGTTCTCGCTGCAGCGCATCTACGTGCGTGACCTGTCGTTCGAAGCGCCGAAAAGCCCGGCCATCTTCCGTCAGGAATGGACCCCAAGCGTCGCGCTGGACCTGAACACCCGTCAAAAGGCACTGGAAGGCGACTTCCACGAAGTCGTGCTGACCCTGTCGGTCACCGTCAAGAACGGCGAAGAAGTTGCCTTCATCGCTGAAGTGCAACAGGCCGGTATCTTCCTGATCCAGGGCCTGGACGAAGCCTCCATGAGCCACACCCTGGGCGCGTTCTGCCCGAACATCCTGTTCCCGTATGCCCGTGAGACCCTGGACAGCCTGGTCACCCGTGGCTCGTTCCCGGCGCTGATGCTGGCTCCGGTGAACTTCGATGCCCTGTACGCGCAAGAGCTGCAGCGCATGCAACAGGAAGGTTCTTCGACGGTTCAGTAATCCTGAACCTGACGCAGAACTAAATGTGGGAGCGGGCTTGCTCGCGAATGCGGTCCATCAGTCGATATTTTCAGTGACTGACACACCGCTTTCGCGAGCAAGCCCGCTCCCACATTTGTTATGCGGTGCTATCTAAAGCCCAGCTGGCGCCAGCCTTCGTAAACAGCGACGGCCACGGTGTTGGACAGGTTCAGGCTGCGGCACCCTTCACGCATCGGCAAACGCAAGCGATGCCCGTCAGGCAAGGCATCCAGCACCTCGGCCGGCAGGCCACGGCTTTCCGGGCCGAACAGGAAGGCGTCGCCTTCGGCAAAGCTGGCATCATGGAACGGCCGCGAGCCCTTGGTGGTGAACGCGAACAACCGTGGGTGGCCCAGGCTTTCCAGGCAGCTGGCCAGGTCGGCGTGGCGCTTGAGCGTGGCGTACTCGTGGTAGTCCAGCCCGGCACGGCGCAGGCGTTTATCGTCCATGTCGAAGCCCAGGGGCTCGATCAAATGCAGGTGGCAGCCGCTGTTGGCGCACAGCCTGATAACGTTGCCGGTATTCGGCGGAATTTCTGGTTGAAAAAGGATGACGTGAAACATGCACGGCTCCGAAGGTAAAGATGCGCTGCATTCTACCCCCGAAGACGACCCAAGGCCGAAGCTAATGCCGAGGGTCATGGGCTCTTTGGCGATTGTCGGCATGATGGTCGGGCTGATGATTGGCCGCCTGACCACGCCGGACCCGGTTGAACTGCAACAGGTCGAGACCGCCGCGGACGGTGTGGTGGTGTGGTTCAACAGCGAACCCAAGCTGCATGGCGAGCTGATCGATGGCACCGTGGCGCTGCTGTTCGACGCCAAGGGCAAGGCCGCCGGCGGGCAACTCAAGGTCAATGACAAGGATGTGAACTGGCGCGTGCGCAAGACCGATGGCGGCTTGCTGCTGAACCTGGTGGCGGCTCGGCCGTTGCGCGGGGAGTGGAAGGGCGAGAAGGCCGACGGCCGTTGGCGGTTGGAGATCCATCTCCAGGAGCAATAAAAGAGGGAGTTCCCGGCCTGCCTGTACCAGGGCTCCCAAAACGGGCTGAAGCCGCAACGACTTCGGTGTTAAAGAGGGAAGCCCCGGCCTGCCTGTACCGAGGTTCCCGAAACGGGTGCGGGGCGCGACGCGGTTCGCATCAAGCACCCCAGGGTGTAAAGAGGGGATTCTCGGCCTGCCTGTACCAAGGTCCCCGAAACCGGGTTGTACAGGGGTTATTGCAGGGTGCGTGCCAGAGTGGCCGAGTTGTGCCAAAAAATTACTACAGAAAGCGCAAAGCCCCGGAATACGGGGCTTTGGTGGTTTCTGGCTGCTGTTTTTTTCAGCGCGGCCAGGATTTGAAGCGCTAAACCTGTGCCCGATGCCGGTTCATGGTGCATTCAAGCGGTGCACATCCCCGAAGTTGATGGCGATCCAAATGTGGGAGCGGGCTTGCTCGCGAAAGCGGTGGGTCAGACAGAACATGTGTGCCTGTTACACCGTATTCGCGAGCAAGCCCGCTCCCACGCAAGCCCGCTAGCAAATTGGATTTTCAGTGGAGCTGAGAATCAGGCGTCATCGCCCTCGTCATCATCTCCACCGTCAACCTTCATTCCCAATTCCTTGATCTTGCGCGTCAGGGTATTACGCCCCCAACCCAGCAACACCGCGGCATCGCGACGGCGACCGGCGGTGTGCTTCAAGGCGGTTTCGATCATGATGCGCTCGAACGCCGGCACGGCGCTGTCCAGCAGGTTCGACTGGCCGCGTGCCAGGGCCTGGTCGGCCCATTGGCGCAATGCCTGCTCCCAGTTGGTCACCGGCGCCGAGTCCTGCGGCAGGCTCAACAGCTCCGGCGGCAGGTCGCTGATGTGCACTTCGCGGCCGGACGCCATTACGGTGATCCAGCGGCAGGTGTTTTCCAGTTGGCGCACGTTGCCGGGCCACGGCAGGTTCTTCAGGTATTCCTCGGTCTCGCTTTTCAGCAGCTTCGGCTCGACGGCCAGTTCCTGGGCGGCGCGGCTGAGGAAGTGGCGGGCCAGGGTCGGGATGTCTTCCCGACGGTCCGACATGCGCGGGATGTGGATACGGATCACGTTGAGACGGTGGAACAGGTCCTCACGGAATTTGCCCGCATGCACCAGGGTTTCCAGGTTCTGGTGCGTCGCCGCGATGATGCGCACGTCGACCTTGACCGGCGTGTGCCCGCCCACGCGATAAAACTCGCCATCGGCCAGTACGCGCAGCAAGCGTGTCTGGGTGTCGGCCGGCATGTCGCCGATTTCATCGAGGAACAACGTGCCGCCGTCGGCCTGTTCAAAACGCCCGCGGCGCAGGTTGGCTGCGCCGGTGAACGCGCCTTTTTCGTGGCCGAACAGCTCGGACTCCATCAGGTCCTTGGGAATCGCCGCCATGTTCAGCGCGATGAACGGCGAGGCCGCCCGTGGGCTGTGACGGTGCAGGGCGTGGGCCACCAACTCTTTACCAGTGCCCGACTCACCGTTGATCAGCACGGTGATGTTGGAGTGGCTCAAGCGCCCGATGGCGCGAAACACTTCCTGCATCGCCGGCGCTTCGCCGATGATTTCCGGGGTGCGGGCCAGGGCGGGTGGGGCTTCCTGGCTTTGCTGTTCCTGGGCGTGCTGGTTGGCGCGCTTGACCAGCGCCACCGCCTCGTCCACGTCGAACGGTTTGGGCAGGTATTCAAAGGCGCCGCCCTGGTAGGACGCCACAGCGCTGTCCAGGTCCGAGTGCGCGGTCATGATGATCACCGGCAGGCGCGGGTGTTGCTCACGGATGCGCGCCAGCAGGTCCAGGCCACTGGCGCCGGGCATGCGGATGTCGGAGATAATCACGTCGGGCTGCTGGCGTGCCAGGCGGCTCATCACGCCGTCGGCGCTGTCGAAGCTCTGGGTGGTCATGCCTTCCTGTTGCAAGGCTTTCTCGAGGACCCAGCGGATAGAACGGTCGTCATCGACGATCCAGACAGTTTCACTACGGCTCATGTCGATGGGGCTCCTTGTTCCAGAGGCAGAAAGATCGAGAACGTGGTGTGGCCAGGATGGCTCTCACATTCGATCAGACCCTGGTGCTGGCTGATGATGTTCTGGGTAATGGCCAGGCCCAGCCCGGTACCGTCCGGGCGGCCGCTGACCATGGGAAAGAAGATGGTTTCCTGGAGTTCCGCAGGAATGCCGGGGCCGTTGTCGATGATCTCGACCTTGGTCACCAGGCGATGGCGCACGTGGCCGATGGTGAACTGGCGCAGGGCGCGGGTGCGCAGGCTGATGCGGCCCAGGCGCAGCTCGTTCTGGCTGCTGATGGCCTGCATGGCGTTGCGCACGATATTGAGCACCGCCTGGATCATCTGTTCGCGGTCGATCAATACGTCGGGAATGCTTGGGTCGTAGTCGCGCACCAAGGTGATGCAGCCCTGGCTTTCGGCCTCGACCAGCTGGCAAACGCGCTCCAGGACCTCGTGCACGTTGGTCATCGCCAGGGAGGGCAGCTTGTTGGAGCCGAGCATGCGGTCCACCAGGTTACGCAAGCGGTCGGCTTCCTCGATGATGACGTTGGTGTAGTCCTTGAGGTTGTCGTCCGGCAATTCGCGGGCGAGCAATTGCGCGGCGCCACGGATGCCACCCAGGGGGTTCTTGATCTCGTGGGCCAGGCCGCGCACCAGCATCTTGCTGGTCTCCTGCTTGGACAGTTGCGCTTCTTCCTTGGTGATACGCAGCAGGCGGTCGCGGGGGTGAACTTCGAGCAGCAGCAGGGTGGCGCCATTGCTGAGGATCGGGGTTACGGCGTAGTCGACGGTCAGCGTCTGGCCGGTGAGTGCGGTGAGCATCGCCTCGCGCTTGGTGAACGGGTGTGCCTGCTCCACCGCCTGGCGCAGCGAGCTCAAGGCTTCGGCCGACTCGGTGAACAATTCGCTGATGAACTGCCCATGGCTGCGCTGACCACTGATGGCCAGGAGCATCTCCGCCGCCGGGTTCATGTACTCAAGGCGCAGGTCGTCATTGAGCAGGATGGTCGCGGTGGTCAGGTTGTCGAGTAACAAACGGTGCAGTGCATCACTGATGGTCATCAGGACCTCTTTTGGAGCAAGGCGCGGGCTTGAGGCACACGCTGATACAAGGAAAATGCAAAAACCAAACCAAGGCTCCGAAAAGAAGCGTAAATGCCCTGGAATAGGGGTTTAAGGCGCGAATCTGTGGCGTTCTGCCAGCTTGCTCGGGTAGTTTCGAACCAAAATGGGCTGGCAGGTGTGACGGGTGCAGCCAGTTGCACCAATATAGTGCGGTTTTGTGCCTGTTGTTCAGGAAGTGGTGGGCGGATCGCTTTCTGTGTGTGGTGAAAACGATCCTCGATAGCCGGTGGGTCAACGTTGCTCGGAAAGCGGCATGCCCGCGGTGCCGGCGTAAAAGACCAGAAGTTCGACGGGGGTGTCGCCGGTGACTCCACGATGTTCGGTGCCCACCATCTCGGCGAGGGTTTGCCCTTGTCTCAATGTGCGAGTAACCCCGCTCTGGCGGGTTTCAACGGTCAATTCTCCGGAGACGATATAGGCGGCGTTAGGCATTGGGTGGGTGTGCCATGGCAATTGCGTGTGCGCAGGAATCCTGAGCCTTATCAGCGTGAGCTGCGGCGGCCCGGAGGGGTAGACTCTGTAAGGCTCGCCGTCCCACGACTCGCTGCGCTCAAGCAGCACCTCCTTTTCGATCTGTACGGCGCCCTTTGGCTGGCTGTTGCATCCCAGCAACGATAAGCCCGACGCTGCTGCAATCAAGAGCTTGAGAGTGTCCATGGTCCATCCTGTTCTGTAAGTGAACGGTCAGGCTATGGCGACTTATCCAAGTGAAGATGCAGGACGGTGCTTCAAATCAAGTAGGCCGCGTACACAATTGTCAGCACCCTTTTGTTCAGCGTATCTGAAGCGACGGAAGGCAAGGCTCACGATGCCGTCCGGGCATCCACCAACCGAGTGCGCCGGGCGTGCAGATGCTCGGCCGCGATACCCCGGGCGACTGAATCCGGGGCAAAAAAAGACCTCCCGAAGGAGGTCTTTTTCATCACGCTACTTTAAGCAGCGCTACCGGATCAGCAGCTGTAGTACAGCTCGTATTCCAGTGGGTGTACGAAGGTGCGAACCTTGATTTCTTCTTCGCTTTTCAGGGCGATGTAGGCATCGATAAAGTCGTCGCTGAACACGCCGCCTTTGGTCAGGAACGCACGGCCCTTGTCCAGCTCTTCCAGGGCTTCTTTCAGGCTACCGCACACTTGTGGGATCTCTTTGGCCTCTTCAGGCGGCAGGTCGTACAAGTTTTTGTCGGCGGCGTCGCCAGGGTGGATCTTGTTCTGGATACCGTCCAGGCCAGCCATCAGCAGGGCTGCGAAAGCCAGGTATGGGTTGGCAGCCGGGTCCGGGAAACGTGCTTCGATACGACGGCCGCGTGGGCTGTTGACGTAAGGAATACGGATCGAAGCGGAACGGTTGCGCGCCGAGTAGGCCAGCATTACCGGTGCTTCGAAGCCTGGAACCAGACGCTTGTAGGAGTTGGTCGCCGGGTTGGTGAAGCCGTTCAGGGCCTTACCGTGCTTGATGATACCGCCGATGAAGAACAGGGCAATTTCCGACAGGCCGGCATAACCTTCGCCAGCGAAGGTGTTCTTGCCATCTTTAGCGATGGACATGTGAACGTGCATACCCGAACCGTTATCGCCGTACAGAGGCTTAGGCATGAAGGTCGCGGTGCGGCCGTATGCATCGGCAACGTTGTGTACAACGTATTTCAGGGTTTGAACTTCGTCAGCTTTCTTCACCAGGGTGTTGAACTTGACGCCGATTTCGTTCTGGCCGGCAGTTGCCACTTCGTGGTGGTGAACTTCAACGACCTGGCCCATTTCTTCCAGTGCGTTGCACATGGAGGTACGGATTTCGTGGTCGTGGTCGAACGGAGGAACCGGGAAGTAGCCGCCTTTGATACCTGGACGGTGGCCTTTGTTGCCGCCTTCGATGTCTTGGTCGGACATCCACGAGCCTTGCTCGGAGAAGATTTTGAACATGGAGCCGGAGATGTCGGACTTGAACTTCACTTCGTCGAAGATGAAGAACTCAGGCTCAGGACCGCAGAAGACGGTGTCACCGATACCGGTGGTCTTCAGGTATTCCTCGGCGCGGTGGGCGATGGCGCGCGGGTCGCGATCGTAGCCTTGCATGGTCGAAGGTTCGATGATGTCGCAGACCAGGATCAGGGTCGGCTCTTCGGTGAACGGGTCCAGTACGGCAGAGTCGTCGTCCGGCAGCAGGATCATGTCGGAGGCTTCGATGCCTTTCCAGCCAGCGATGGAGGAACCGTCGAACATCTTGCCAACTTCGAAGAAGTCGTCTTCCAGCGCGTCGCGAGCCGGCATGGTCACGTGGTGCTGAGTGCCTTTGGTGTCCGTGAAGCGCAGATCAATCCATTTAACGTCATGATCTTTGATGAGTTGAACCGACTTCGACATAGTGTCCTCCGGGTGGCTTCGGGCTGGGGTAGTGGAGTTAGCCCTTAGAATGTGGGTGATGCCGGCGCGGATAGTCCGCCATGGCAACCTGCCTCACAAGAGAGCAAATTGCATGCCAGTGCGCCAACATGGGTTTTCTGGTCCAAAAACGCCCCTATAAAGGTGCATTGCGACAAAAGCCCGAAAATGGCGCACCGCAATGTAGCGCACGCACTGGAAAATGCACTGCTTTAGTGCGCTTGCAGTCCGATGCATATTAACTGGTTAAACCTTGAGCGATTTCCGCTATAATCCGCGCCCCCCTTTTTCAGCAGGCCCGGCGCGCGCTGTTTCCATGAAATTAATCGTTAAAGTCTTCCCCGAGATCACCATCAAAAGCCGACCGGTACGGACGCGTTTCATCCGTCAATTGGCCAAGAACATCCGTGCCGTGCTCCGTGACCTGGACCCGGCTGTGGTGGTGAACGGCGTGTGGGACAATCTCGAGCTGGAAACCCGCATTACCGACGCCAAAGCCTTGAAGGACATGACCGAACGCCTGAGCTGCATGCCGGGCATCGCGCATTTCCTGCAGGTGGATGAGTACCCGCTGGGCGACTTCGACGACATCACCGAGAAGTGCAAGCAGCACTACGGCAGCGAGCTTGAAGGCAAGATCTTTTCGGTGCGTTGCAAGCGCGCCGGCAAGCACACCTTCAGCTCCATGGATGTCGAGAAATATGTCGGCAGCAAGCTGCGTCGCGAGTGCGGCGCTGCCGGAATTTCCCTGAAAGCGCCGCAAATTGAAGTGCGCATGGAAATTCGCGACCAACGGTTGTTTGTCATCCACAGCCAGCACAACAGCATCGGCGGTTACCCGCTGGGCGCCCTGGAACAGACCCTGGTCCTGATGTCCGGCGGTTTCGATTCCACGGTTGCCGCCTACCAGATCATGCGCCGCGGCCTTATGAGCCATTTCTGCTTCTTTAACCTGGGCGGGCGTGCACACGAATTGGGCGTGATGGAAGTTGCGCACTTTATCTGGAAGAAGTACGGCAGCTCCCAACGCGTGCTATTTGTAAGCGTACCGTTCGAAGAAGTGCTGGGCGAAATTCTCGGCAAAGTCGATAACAGTCATATGGGCGTGGTATTGAAGCGTATGATGTTGCGCGCTGCGTCCCGGATCGCCGATCAGTTGCAGATCGACGCCCTGGTGACGGGTGAAGCAATCTCCCAGGTGTCCAGCCAAACGCTGCCGAACCTGTCGCTGATCGATTGCGTCACCGAAAAGCTGGTCTTGCGCCCGCTGATCGCCAGTCACAAGCAGGACATCATCGACCTGGCCGAAGAAATCGGCACGGCGGATTTTGCCAAGCACATGCCTGAATATTGCGGGGTCATCTCGGTGAACCCCAAGACCCACGCCAAGCGCAACCGCGTGGAGTACGAAGAACAACAGTTCGACATGGCGGTTCTGGAGCGTGCGCTCGAGAACGCCAAGCTGGTCCCTATCGATCGTGTCATCGACGAACTGGGCCAGGACGTGAAGATCGAAGAAGTCAGCGAAGCCCTGGCCGGCCAGATCGTCATCGACATCCGTCACCCGGATGCCGCTGAAGATGAGCCGCTGGAGATTCCTGGCATCGACGTACAAACGCTGCCGTTTTATGCATTGAACGCGCGTTTCAAGGAACTGGATAACAGCCGTCAGTACCTGCTGTATTGCGACAAAGGCGTGATGAGTCGCCTGCATGCCCACCATTTGCTCAGTGAGGGGCATGCCAATGTGCGCGTTTATCGACCGAGCTAAGAGCCCGGGGCTGTTTGCCTGTGGCCTGCGTCACCGGCCCCCCGACTCTGCCGTCAAGCTGTAACGGCAAGGCCTGACTCTACTGTTAATCGCTGCCACGACCTGTCAGCACACCGAATCCTCTGATCGAGATACACAAGTGATCGAAAATCTACGTAACATCGCCATCATTGCTCACGTTGACCATGGTAAAACCACCCTGGTAGACAAACTCCTGCGTCAGTCCGGCACCCTGGAGCGCAACGAGCTCAATGACGAGCGCGTGATGGACTCCAACGACCAGGAAAAAGAGCGCGGTATTACCATCCTGGCGAAAAACACCGCCATCAACTGGAACGGCTACCACATCAACATCGTGGATACCCCGGGCCACGCCGACTTCGGCGGCGAAGTTGAACGCGTAATGTCGATGGTTGACTCCGTTCTGCTGCTGGTTGATGCCCAGGACGGCCCTATGCCGCAAACCCGTTTCGTGACCAAGAAGGCTTTCGAAGCCGGCCTGCGTCCGATCGTGTGCATCAACAAGGTTGACCGTCCAGGCGCGCGTCCGGACTGGGTTCTGGACCAGATCTTCGACCTGTTCGACAACCTGGGTGCCACCGAAGAACAGCTGGACTTCAAAGTCGTCTACGCCTCGGCCCTGAACGGCATTGCCGGTCTGGACCACAACGACATGGCTGAAGACATGACCCCGCTGTACCAGTCGATCGTCGACAACGTACCGGCGCCAAAAGTTGACCGTGACGGCCCGTTCCAGATGCAAATCTCGGCACTGGACTACAACAGCTTCCTGGGTGTTATCGGCGTTGGCCGTATCGCTCGTGGTAGCGTCAAGCCGAACACCCCGGTTGTTGCTATCGGCGCTGACGGCAAGAAGCGTAACGGTCGTATCCTGAAGCTGATGGGTCACCACGGTCTGCACCGTATCGACGTTGAAGAAGCTTTCGCAGGCGACATCGTATGCGTGAGCGGTATGGACTCCCTGTTCATCTCCGACACCCTGTGTCAGCCGGACAACGTTGAGGCGATGAAGCCTCTGACCGTTGACGAGCCAACCGTTTCCATGACCTTCCAGGTAAACGACTCGCCTTTCTGCGGTAAAGAAGGCAAGTTCGTGACTTCCCGTAACATCAAGGAACGTCTGGACAAAGAGCTGCTGTACAACGTTGCACTGCGTGTTGAAGAAGGCGACTCGGCTGACAAGTTCAAGGTTTCCGGCCGTGGTGAGCTGCACCTCTCGGTACTGATCGAAACCATGCGTCGCGAAGGCTTCGAAATGGGCGTTGGTCGTCCGGAAGTGATCATCCGTCAGGTTGACGGCGTGAAGCAGGAACCGTTCGAAAACGTCACCATCGACACCCCGGAAGAATCCCAGGGCAAGGTGATGGAAGAGATGGGTCTGCGTAAAGGCGACCTGACCAACATGGTGCCGGATGGCAAAGGCCGTGTGCGTCTGGAATACAACATCCCTGCTCGTGGTCTGATCGGTTTCCGTAACCAGTTCCTGACCCTGACCAACGGTGCTGGCATCCTGACCTCGATCTTTGATCGCTACGACACCATGAAGTCCGGCGACATGTCCGGCCGTCAGAACGGTGTTCTGGTATCGGTTGAAACCGGCAAGGCGCTGACCTACTCCCTGGAAACCCTCCAGGCACGTGGCAAGCTGTTCGTTGAACACGGTCAAGAGATCTACAACGGTCAGATCGTTGGTCTGAACAGCCGTGACAACGACATGGGCGTCAACCCAACCAAAGGCAAGAAGCTCGACAACATGCGTGCTTCGGGCAAAGACGAAACCATCGCTCTGGTTCCACCTGTTCGCTTCACCCTGGAACAGGCCCTGGAATTCATCCAGGACGACGAGCTGTGCGAAGTCACGCCTAAGTCGATCCGCCTGCGTAAGAAGATCCTGGACGAAGGCGAGCGTACCCGCGCTGCCAAGAAAGCCAAGAACTGAGTTAACTCAGGCTGAATGAAAAACGCCCCCGGTCGAAAGGCCGGGGGCGTTTTTTTGTGCCTGCAAAATATGTGATGACTGTGTCGGCCCCTTCGCGAGCAAGCCCGCTCCCACATTTGAATGCATTCCAAAGTTGGAACTCGGTCAAATGTGGGAGCGGGCTTGCTCGCGAAAGCGGTAGCCCAAGCAATACAAAATGCGGATCAGAACTTATCGAGCGTCTTGAACTTGGTCTCGCGCACCACTTCCTTGGGCTTGTACGCGCAATACCCCGGCCGCGGCCCGATCTTAGGGTGGTTGCGGCAAGTATCCGGGCGCTTGTCATAAATAGTGCAGAAGCGCGTCTTACGATCCAGGAACAGGCAGTCGTTGTTGCTCATGCGCTGCAGGGTAAAAATCTCGGACTTGGAATTGAAGCGCTCGACGATGCCTTCCTTCTGCAAGCGCTTGGCGATGTTCTTCGCCGGGTCGCCCAGCTCGAACTCATCGACCAGACCAATGCGGATCAGGTCCTTGACCTTCACTTCGACCGGCAGCGTACAGCAGCTGGACACGCAGCCACCGCACATGTGTGCGGAGTATTTCTGCCATGTTTCAAGACGGTCGAGTTCCGCGGCGGCGATCAGTTGAGGCTTCATCAGGGTTCCAAAAGGTGGGGCGGTATCCGGGCGCGCGATCATACCGGGATTGGTGGTTTTTTGAACAATATTTTGCCGGTTTCGGCCGGAAGGCGTGTCTGGGCCAAAGCAGGCACGGCCAATGCATCAAAAACCGCCAAAGGTAAATGCGTTAAAAAAGTGCCGAACCAGAGCGGTCACCGTCTGTCAGACCGTCTAGGCTCTAGCAACTCCTTCTATCTCGCCCGAGGTCGCATCTGATGTCTCAGGAACCACTTGCACGAGAAGCAGAGGTAGCCGCATTTCGCGATGCTGTCTTGACCAAACTCACTTACGCGGTGGGCAAGGACCCGGATCACGCCTTCGACCATGACTGGTTCGAAGCCATTGCCCTGGCCGCCCGCGACCAGATGGTCGACCACTGGATGGACCACACGCGGCGCATTTACCGCAAAGGTCAGAAACGCGTGTATTACCTTTCCCTGGAGTTCCTCATCGGCCGTTTGCTCTACGACAGCCTGAGCAACCTCGGCGTGCTGGAGATTGCCCGCGAAGCCCTGGCCGAGTTGGGCGTGGACCTTGAGCGCATCCGTCTGCTGGAGCCCGACGCGGCGCTTGGCAACGGCGGCCTGGGCCGTCTGGCCGCGTGCTTCATGGAAAGCATGTCGACTCTCGGCATTGCCGGCCATGGTTATGGCATCCGTTATGAACACGGCCTGTTCCGCCAGGCGATTGTCGATGGCTGGCAGCAGGAACAGACCGAACACTGGCTGGATTTCGGCAACCCCTGGGAGTTCGAGCGCCCTGAGGTGGTTTACCCGATCGGCTTTGGCGGCAGCGTCGAAACCACGGTAGACGGCGCGGGCAAGTCGATCCAGATCTGGACCCCCAACGAAACCGTCCGCGCCATTGCCTACGACACCCCGGTTGTCGGCTGGCGCGGCGCCAGCGTCAACACCCTGCGTCTGTGGCGTGCCCGTGCGGTGGAAGACCTGCACCTGGAGCGCTTCAACGCCGGTGATCACCTTGGCGCCGTCGCCGAGGTCGCCCGTGCCGAAAGCATCTCCCGGGTGCTTTACCCGGCCGACAGCACCGAAGCGGGGCAGGAACTGCGCTTGCGCCAGGAATATTTCTTCGTCGCCGCGTCCCTGCAAGACCTGTTGCGCCGCCACAAGAACATGCACGGCTCGGTGCTCAGCCTGGGCGAACACGCCGCGATCCAGCTCAACGACACCCACCCGTCCATCGCCGTGGCCGAGTTGATGCGCCAACTGGTCGACCTGCATGACATTCCGTGGGACGCCGCGTGGGATGTGACGGTTGAAACCCTTTCCTACACCAACCACACCCTGCTGCCCGAGGCACTGGAAACCTGGCCTGTGGGTTTGATGGAGCGCATGCTGCCCCGGCACATGCAGATCATCTACCTGATCAACGCCCAGCACATCGATTCGCTGCGCGCCAAGGGCATCCACGACTTCGACGTACTGCGCGCCGTATCGCTGATCGAAGAAGACAACGGCCGCCGCGTGCGCATGGGTAACCTGGCGTTCCTCGGCTCCCACAGCGTCAACGGCGTGTCTGGTTTACATACCCAATTGATGCGCAGCACGGTGTTCTCAGAGCTGCACAAGCTCTACCCCGAACGCATCAACAACAAAACCAACGGCATCACCTTCCGCCGCTGGCTGTACCAGGCCAACCCCAAGCTCACCGAAATGTTGGTGGAGGCATTGGGCCCGGACATTCTCGACAACATGGAAACCCGCCTGGGCGAATTGGAAACCTTTGCCGAAAAGCAGACGTTCCGCAAAGCCTTCGCCGAGCAGCGCTTGCACAGTAAGCGGGCGCTGGCGCAAATCATCCACGAGCGCCTGGGCATTTCGGTCAACCCGGCGGCAATGTTCGATGTACAGGTCAAGCGCATCCACGAGTACAAGCGCCAACTGCTCAACCTGCTGCACACCGTGGCGCTGTACCAGGCGATCCGCGCCGAGCCGGGCACCGACTGGGTGCCGCGGGTGAAGATTTTCTCGGGCAAGGCGGCGGCCAGTTATCACCAGGCCAAGCTGATCATCAAGCTGACCAACGACATCGCCCGCACGGTCAACAACGACCCCACCGTGCGCGGGCTGCTCAAGGTGGTGTTCCTGCCCAACTACAACGTCAGCCTGGCCGAAAGCATCATTCCGGCGGCGGACTTGTCGGAGCAAATCTCCACCGCCGGCTTCGAGGCCTCGGGCACCAGCAACATGAAGTTCGGCCTCAACGGCGCGCTGACTATCGGCACCATGGACGGCGCCAACGTGGAAATGCACGAACGCGTCGGCGCCGAACACATGTTCATCTTCGGCCTCAGTGCGCAGCAGGTGGAAGCGCGCAAACATGCCGGGGAGTTCAATGCCGGCCCCGATGTTGCCGCCTCCCATCGCCTCAACGATGTGCTGCAAGCGATCCGCGGCGGGGTGTTCTCGCCGGATGATCCGGGGCGTTATGTGGGCCTGATCGACGGGTTGATCGACTACGACCGTTTCCTGGTGTGTGCCGACTTCGATTCCTACTGGGACGCCCAGGCGCGGGTCGAAGCGCATTGGCACGATTCCAAGGCGTGGTGGCGCTCGGCGGTGCTCAATACGGCGCGGATGGGCTGGTTCAGTTCCGACCGGACCATCCGCGAATACGCCACCGAAATCTGGAAAGCGTTGGACTAGACGCCGCACTACGTTGTGGGGGGGGGGGGGGGGGGGGGGGGGGGGGGGGGGGGGGGGGGGGGGGGGGGGGGGGGGGGGGGGGGGGGGGGG
>NZ_JAPFHC010000038.1:0-52358 GCF_059803535.1 Pseudomonas sp. RP-B7 | reverse complement strand
AAGCGCTGGTTCAGCCAACACCTCTACCAACAGTCCCACCGCCTTCGCAGCCTCACTAAAGTTCGACAGCTCCCACAGGAGACTGGCAGTGTCTGGGCGATCTCCAGCCGAGCACTGACGGCCCGCCAACACCGATCACCTGTGGGAGCGGGCTTGCCCGCGAAAGCGCTGGTTCAGCCAACACCTCTACCAACAGTCCCACCGCCTTCGCAGCCTCACTAAAGTTCGACAGCTCCCACAAGGATTGGCAGTGCCTGGGCGACCTCCAGCAAGCGCCTAATGCCCTTCACGTCCTTGCACCCAAGGCCGTTCCACAGTTGACCCGGTTACGGCTTCCAGGTGTCGACATCCTTGGCATCCACGGATTTGGGCAGCAAGCCCGCCTTGAAGAACGCATCGGCAATCTTCTGCTGTTCACCCAACTGCTCGACCGTCACCGGCTGCACCAGGTAGCTGCGGTGCGCATTCGCCGCTTCCACCGTGGCGACATCCAGGTTGCCCCACAGCGGGCCGAGCACTTTTGCTGCGTCCTGCGGGTTGCTCTTCACCCATTTCCCGGCTTTTTCCAACTGCTCATACACCACCTTCAACACCTCGGGATGGGCCTTGGCGTACGGGGTGCCGGTCAGGTAGTAACGCTTGTAGCTGGCCAGCCCGCTGCCGTCCGTGAGGGTGCGGGTCGGCAGTTGGCGCTGCACGCCGGCGAGGAAGGGTTCCCAGGTGACCCAGGCATCCACCTTATTGTTCTCGAACGCGGCGCGGCCGTCGGTGGGGGACAGGTAGGCGGGCTCGATGTCGGCGAATGCCAACCCGGCCTTGGCCAGTGCAGCGATCAGCAAATAGTGGGTACCGGCGGCCTTGGTCACCGCGATTTTCTTGCCTTTCAAATCGCTGAGCTGCTGGATCGGCGAGTCCTTGCGCACCACGATGGCCTGGGCCGAAGGCGAGGGCGCTTCCTGGGCGAAGTAGGTGAGTTTGGCCTGGGCCGCCTGGGCGAAGATCGGCACGGTGTCGGCGACGTCGGCGCTGATGTCGACGTTGCCCACATTCAACGCTTCGAGCAGCGGCAGGCCACTGGGGAACTCGTGCCAGGACACGTCAATGTGTTCGGCCTTGAGGGCTGTTTCCAAGGTGCCCTGGGTCTTCAACAGAGTGATCAGGGTGGACGACTTCTGATAACCGATACGCAGGGTCTCCCGGGCTTCGGCACTGATCGCAACGCAGAGGGCCAACAGCCCGAATGCAGCGGCGAGGGGGCGACGGATAGACATGGCAGGCTCGATCTTCAACGGAATGCGGCCAATCTTAAAGTTCTAAAAACTATTCGATAAATACTCTTTCGATCTTAGCTTAGGGCACTTTTTCCGCGATCCGACGAATCGGGCATAACCATAGAATTATAGGGTCCTTTCATAATCATTCGTCATTAATATAATCGAAAGCGATTTATTTTCGAGCCCTGTGCAATTTTTGGCATATGGCTGCTGGCCTCTTTGAAGGGAAACTCTCCATGGCTGCATTCGACCATTTGACCCGTCGCCACTTGCTCGGCATGGCCGGCATCACCCTGGCCGGCCTGACGCTGCCGCACCAGGCTTTCGGTGCCGACGAACACGCCGGCCACCACCCGCCGCAGGAGCCCTCGGGCACTGGCGATTTCATCCGCCTCGACGCCCCGCGCAAACTCAAGCTGGCCGTCAACCTCAACGCCGTATGCCTGGCTCCGGTGGTGATCGCCCACGGGCAGGGTTTTTTCACCCGGCACAACCTGGACGTGGAATTGGTCAACTTCGGCAACTCCACCGAGGTGCTGCTGGAGGCCATCGCCACCGGCAAGGCCGATGCGGGCGTGGGCATGGCGCTGCGTTGGCTCAAGGCACTGGAGCAGGGCTTCGACGTCAAACTCACCGCCGGTACCCACGGCGGTTGCCTGCGTTTGCTCAGTGCCGCGAATGGCCGTATCAGCAAGCTGGAAGACCTCAAGGGCAAGGCCATTGGCGTCACCGACATGGCCAGCCCGGACCGCAATTTCTTCTCGATCCTGCTGAAAAAACACGGCGTTGACCCGGTGCGTGACGTGGAGTGGCGCCTGTACCCCGCCGACTTGCTCGGCACCGCCCTGGAGCGCGGCGAAGTGCAGGCGGTGAGCGGCAGCGACCCGTTCATGTATCGCCTGATCAAGTCCGGCGTGGCGCGGGAACTGTCCACCAACCTGGTGGAGGAATACGCCAACCTCAGTTGCTGCGTGGTCGGTGTCACCGGCAAGTTGGTGCGCGAAGACAAACGCGTGGTTGCGGCGCTGACCCAGGCGATCCTCGAAGCCCATGACTATAGCGTGCAACACCCGGAAGCGGTCGCCAAAGGCTTCCAGGCCCATGCGCTGAACACTTCGGTGGAAGAAGTGCAGGCGATCCTTCACGACCACACCCACGGCCACCACGCGGTGGGCGCGGCGTTGACCGAGGAAATCCTGACTTACGTCACCGACCTGAAAACCGTCGAAGTGATCAGCAAGAGTACTGACCCGGCGGAGTTTGCCAAGGAGATCACCGCCGATGTCTTCAGCTGACGCGACAACCCTCAACCCGCCGCTGACATTCAAGGCCTGGGGGCAGGGCGCCGCCGTGGTGGCGGCCTGGCTGGCCGTCGCGCTGTTGATCAGCTACTGGCCCAACGCGGTGCGCCATTGGCCGATGACCCAGGGCTTGGCGAATCTCTGCGTGGGTCTGGCGGTCTTGTTCGTTGTGCTGAGCCTGCTCGGTCTGCGTATCGCCAAACTGGGCCAGCGCCTGCGTACTGGCGCGCCGTGGCTGATCGCCTTGCCGGTGCTGCTGGGCATCTGGGAGCTGCTCACCGCCAAACTCGCGCTCCTTCCGGTGCCGTTTTTTGCACCACCCCAGGCCTTGCTCGCGGTGTACGTCGAAGACTACGCACGCCTGGCCGACAGCCTGCTCAACTCCGCGTTGCTGCTCGGTTCGGGCGTGGCGCTGGGGGCGATCAGCGGGTTTATCGCCGGTGTCGCCATCGGTTGGTCAACGCGTATTGGCTATTGGCTGCACCCGCTGCTGCGCATCCTTGGCCCGGTGCCGTCGACGGCGTTGTTGCCGCTGTGCTTTTTCCTGTTTCCGAGCAGCTGGAGCGCGAGTGTGTTTCTGATCGCGCTGGCCACCTGGTTTCCGGTCACGGTGCTGACCTGGTCCGGTGTGGCCAGCGTGGACAAGGCCTATTACGACGTGGCACGCACCCTCGGCGCCAAGCAAGGCTTCCTGATTTTCAAAGTGGCGATTCCGGCGGCGCTGCCCCACGTATTCGTCGGTTTGTTCATGGGCTTGGGCGCCTCGTTTTCGACCCTGGTGGTGGCGGAAATGATGGGGGTCAAATCCGGCATCGGCTGGTATCTGCAATGGGCCCAAGGCTGGGCCGCTTACGCGAATATGTACGCCGCACTGTTGATCATGGCATTGGCCTGTTCGGGGTTGATCACCGGGTTGTTTCTGGTGCGTGACCGCTTGCTGGCCTGGCAGAAAGGAGCGATGAAATGGTAGCCCTGGCACACGCGGTATCGGCGTCGACGGGATTGGCGCTGCGCATCGACAACCTCAGCCACGGTTTTGCCCTGGACGGCGAGCATTTGCCGGTGTTGGAACGGGTGTCGCTGGACGTGGCGCCGGGGGAATTCGTCGCACTGCTCGGTCCTTCCGGCTGCGGCAAATCCACTCTGCTGCGCTTGGTCGCTGGGCTGGAACCGGCGGATTCCGGGCGCTTGCTCGCCGACGGCGCACCCATCACCGGGCCTGACCCGAGCCGCGTGGTGGTGTTCCAGGACCCGACCCTCTACCCCTGGCGCCGGGTGTGGGACAACGTTGCGCTGGGCCTGGAAGCCCAGGGTTTGCTCAAGACGCATTCGGCCAAGGTCGATGAGGCCCTGGACAAGGTCGGCCTGCGCCAGTTCGCCCGCGCCTATCCGCGCCAGTTGTCCGGCGGCATGGCGCAGCGCGTGGCGTTGGCCCGTGCGCTGGTCAATCAACCGCGCTTGCTGATCCTCGACGAACCGCTGGGCAAGCTGGACTCCCTGACGCGCATCACCATGCAAAAAGAGTTGATCGAGTTGTGGCAACGCCAGGGCTACACGGCGTTGCTGGTGACCCATGACGTGGAAGAAGCCTTGCTGCTGGCCAACCGCGTGATCGTATTCAGCGATCGCCCGGCAAAAATCCAGGCACAGTTGACCATCGAACGGCCGTACCCCCGGCATCGTGATGATCCGTATCTGGTCGACTTGCGGCGGCAGATCCTGGGCCTGCTCGGGCTGGGAGAAAACTGGTAGAAACCGACCCGAAACAGGCAGAGCCATGTAGTGAGCGGGCTTGCCCGCGCTGGGTGGCGAAGCCGCCCCAAACCCAGGCACCTCGACCTCCCTGAAACACCGCGTCGGTCGTGTTGGGGCGGCTTCGCCACCCAGCGCGGGGCAAGCCCGCTCACTACAGGTCGTGTTTTGAGGGGGGCAAATATCCGGGTTTATTCGGGGCGAAAAAAAACCGGCTGATCAGGCCGGTTTGGAGTACCCCGCGAACAGTGCGGGTTATACGTGGTTGCCCAGCAGACGATCCGCACCGCCTTCAGCCAGACCACGTTCCTGCAGACGATCTGCACCACCTTCAGCCAGACCACGTTCCTGCAGACGATCCGCACCGCCTTCAGCCAGACCACGTTCCTGCAGACGATCCGCACCGCCTTCAGCCAGACCACGTTCCTGCAGACGATCTGCACCGCCTTCAGCCAGACCACGTTCCTGCAGGCGATCCGCACCACCTTCGGCGACACGATTTCCTTGCAGGCGATCCGCACCACCTTCGGCAACGCGGCTTTCAATCAAGCGGTCTGCACCGCCTTCAGCGACAACAGGATGAGCAAAAGCGTTTGCAGCGAGTACCGAGAAAGCGAGGCTAAGCAGGATTTGGCGTTTCATGATGGTGTGCTCCAGATGTTTAAGGTTGGGTGTTGCCGGGTATGGGTTTGATGTTACGCGTTGCATTTTTTAAGAGAACTTCATTGCGCTGATGGTGACTATCGACGCCAGCGATGGCCCGTTTCGAGGGGCCATCGCCGTGCCGGTCACGGCATGCGTGGCAGTTCCTGAGGGCGCAGGTCGAACACCAGCACCTCGGCGTCGTCGCCGTGGCTGAGGTGGATCTGCTGCTCATTGCGCACTCGCGCACCGTCACCTTCGGCAAAGCGCTGGCCGTTGATTTCAACGCTGCCACGGGCCACGTGGATGTAGGCGTGGCGGTCCGCGGCGAGGTCGAGGGTCGCGCTTTCGTCGCCGTTGAACAGCCCGGCATACACCCGCGCATCCTGGCGCACGTTCAGCGAACCGTCGGCGCCGTCCGGCGAGATGATCAACTGCAAGCGTCCGCGTTTCTGCGCTTCGCTGAAGTGCTCCTGCTGATAGCGCGGCTCGGCACCGACCACGTTCGGCACAATCCAGATTTGCAGGAAGTGCACGCCACGGGTCTGGCTGTGGTTGAACTCGCTGTGGGCCACGCCGCTGCCGGCGCTCATCAGTTGTACGTCGCCAGGACGGATCACCGAGCCGGTGCCGAGGGTGTCCTTGTGTTCCAGGGCGCCTTCGAGCACGTAGGAGAAAATCTCCATGTCGCGGTGCGGGTGCTGGCCGAAGCCTTTGCCGGCGGCGACGCGGTCATCGTTGATCACTAGCAGGTCGGAGAAACCCTGCTCGTTGGGGTTCCAGTAGTTGGCGAACGAGAAGGTGTGGAACGACTTCAACCAACCGTGATTGGCGGCGCCGCGTTCGGAAGCTTTGCGAAGGGTCAGCATGGTCTTGTCCTCAAGTGAGCGTTGGCTGCGAGATGCAGTGCGCTGGCGTTGAGAAGAAGGTTAATGGTTATCCGTATATTCATTAAGAAGCTGAAATTTGAATAACTGTCCCCTTGAGATTGACAATATAAGACGTGCCATAATGCCCGGCCCGTACCTTATTCGATGGATTTGCCGCCCCTATGAAAACCGTGGCCATGGCGCTGTTCCCGGACTTCCTGTTGCTCGACATGGCCGGGCCGCTCGAAGTGTTTTCGATTGCCAACCGCTACCTGCCAGTGGCCGAGCATTACCGCATCCTCACCGTCGGCACCGAGCCCGGCGCGCTACGTGCGTCCAATGGCGTGCTGGTGCAGCCCGATCTGTTGCTGGAACACGCCCACGACGCCTATGACCTGCTGCTGGTGCCCGGCGGCCCTGGTGCCTATAACGAATGCCATCCCGCGTTGCTACCGTGGCTCAAGGCTAGCGCCCCCAAGGCGCGCCGCTTTGGTTCGATCTGCACCGGCGCGTTTGTGCTGGGGCATGCCGGGCTGCTCGACGGCCACCGCGTGACCACTCATTGGCACTACACTGAGCGGCTGATCCAGGGCTTTCCCAAGGCCATCGTCGAGACCGACCGCATTTACTTGCAGGACGGTCGCTTGATCACCTCGGGCGGCGTCACCGCCGGTATCGACCTGGCGCTGTCGGTGGTCGCCCAGGACCACGGCAAGCAGGTCGCGGTGGATGTGGCCAAGGTGCTGCTGGTGGTGATGAAACGCCAGGGCGGCCAAGCCCAGTTCAGCCCGATGACTGCGGCGGTAGCGCCCCAGGAAACGCCGATCACGCGGGTACAGAACCACGTGTTGGCGCATCTGGATCAGCCGTTCACCATTGATTCGATGGCCGATCTGGCGGGGATGAGTGCGCGCCACTTTGCCCGGGTATTTGCCAAGGACGTGCAAATGACGCCGATGGCATTTTTGCAGGGCGCGCGCATCGACCGGGCCCGCCACTTGCTCGAAACCACTGACCTGCCGCTCAAGACCGTGGCCTTCCATGCCGGCTTCGGCAGTGTGCGCTACATGCGTTCTCTGTTCAGCGAGAAACTCGGCCTCAACCCGACTCAGTACCGCCAGCAATTCAGTTAAGGACGCTATGGCCGTCTCGCGCACTCCAATGTCCGTGTGGCTCCCCGTGCCAGCATTGTCCTGTCACGGCGAGCTGGCAAGATAGCTCCACGCCCATAAAAAAGGATGCGCAAACGCCCAAGGCCGGGTGTTTCAGCGCTTTATCGAGATGAACAACGCGCCCACGGTGAGCTTTGGCCGCTACACCTTTCACCCGCAGCAACGGCTGGTCAGCAAGGCTGGCTTTCCGGTGCCGCTGGGCGGGCGGGCGCTGGACATCCTCGCGGTGCTGCTGGAGGTGCCGGGGCAGTTTGTCAGCAAGGACACCCTGATCGCCCGCGTCTGGCCCAGCAGCGTAGTGGAGGAGAACAACCTGCGCGTGCACATTGCCGCGCTGCGCCGTGCGTTTGATGGCCAGCCGTGCATCATCAACGACCCCCAGCGCGGCTACAGCTTTGTCGCGCCGGTGCAGGGCGCTGCTCAAGTCAGCCAGTCCCGGCACAACCTGGCAGTGCGCCTCAGCCCGCTGATTGGCCGCGATGAGCTGCTGGGCGTGTTGGCGCGGCGCCTGTGCGGGCAACGCCTGATGACCCTGACCGGTTGCGCCGGCGTGGGCAAGAGCAGCCTGGCGCTGGCCCTGGCCGAACGGATGCTGCCGCGTTACCGCGATGGTGTGTGGTGGGTGGACCTGGCGACCGTGCAAGCGCCCACCCAGATGCTGCACCATCTGGCCCAGGCGCTTGGCCTGGAACCCTGTGCCAGCACCCAGGCACTGTGCAAACCCTTGGCAACGCGCCAACTGTTGCTGGTGCTCGATGGTGCCGATTTGCTGCTGAGTGCCTGTCGCCATCTGGTGCGCGCCCTGGCGCAGCACGCGCCCCGGGTCAGCGTCTTGCTCAGCAGCCGCGAAGCGCTGCAATTGCCCGGTGAGTGGGTGCAGCGCGTGCCCCGGCTACCCCTGCCGGCGCCATGTGCGTGGGGCAGTGTCGAACAGGCGATGACGGCGCCGGCGGTGCAACTGTTTGTCGCGCGGGTGCGGGCCGGCCAGCAGGGTTTTGAGTTGCGGCCCCAGGACCTGGCGCCGCTGCGCGAGATCTGCCGGCGCCTCGATGGCCTGCCATTGGCCCTGGAGTTGGCGGCCGCCCAGGTCGAAGCCCTCGGCATACAGGGCGTGCAAAGCCAATTGCGCAGTGGCTTGCAGGTGTTGACGCGCGGGCGCCGCACGGCGGTGGAGCGCCACCAGTCCTTCACGGCGGCTTTGGATTGGAGTTACGCACGCCTGAGCCTGCCGGAGCGCTGGCTGTTCCTGCAAATGGGCCTGTTCAAGATGGCCGTGAGCTTGCCCGTGTTGATCGAACTGGTCGCGGGCACCGAACTGGAACATGCCGACCTGGCCTATCTGCTGGCACGGCTGGTCGGCACTTCGTTGCTGGCGCAGGAACCGGGCCCTGGGCCTGCGCGCTATCGCCTGCTCAACAGCCTGCGCAGCTACGCCCTGGCGCAACTGCGCGACCCGCAGCAGGTGGCGCGTTTGCAAGCGGGCTACGGGCATTACCTGGGGCCGTTTTCAGGCCGGTCGTTTGTCCTGCAACTCGTCGAGCAGGCAGCGTACTCGGACTAGATCCGCGGTTCCAAAGCCTTCGCTGAACCGACCGTAAACCGATTCCAGCAGGTCACGCGCCGCCTGCACGCGCCCCTGGCTTTGCCACAACCGCGCCAACGCCGTGGCACTGCGCAGCTCCCAGGCCAGGGCGCCTTGCTGGTGCGCCAGGCCGAGGGCTTCGAGCAGCAGGCTTTCGGCGGCGCGCTTGTCGTCGAGGCTTTCGGCACGTACTCGCAGGATCTCCGCGGTGCACCAGCCGGCCATGCCGTTGCTGGCGCGTTCGAATACTGCATCGCTCACCGCGATGGCGTTGAAGGTCAGCAGGATGTCCTCCACCAGCCCCAGGCCCTGCACGTCTGCCATCGGTAGCGTCCCGGCGTAGCAGCGTGCCCAGGTGTGGAACAGCTGTGCCGAGTGTTTCTGCGCCTGTTGCAGCAGCAAGTCCATCTGCTCGCGGGTGGCGTCGGTGTCACCGTTGTAGCGGGCGATCACCACCCCGGCCAGGGCCAGCGTGTAGCAGATCGAGGTGCCATGGTTGATCTGCAACGCCAATGCCAGCGCCTGATCGGCGGTACGTGCCGCGCGCTCCGGGAAACCGCGCAGCCACTGGATGCGTGCAAGGATCGTCAACGACGCCACGCTCTGGTCGTACTGCACGCCAAAGCCATGGGTAAAACGGTTGAGATGGCCGCTCTGGGCCATGCGCTGGATCACCTGCTCGGCGTTGTGCAAGGCCAGCGCCTGGTTGCCGGCGAAGTGTTGCGCCAGCACCCGCAGGCGTTGTGCGCTGAGGTCCAGCAAGGGGTCGGCCTGGGGCCCCAGTTGGTCGAAGTGCAGGCTCTGCACCAAGGCTTCGCGATAGTTGCCGCAGCACAGGCTGACCGCCATCTGGCCCGACACGGCGCGCAACTGGCCGGCCAGGTCCTTGCCAGCTTCAGCCAGGCGCCTGGCGCAGGCGAATGCCTCGATGGTTTGCGGCGTGCCGCCCTGGGTGTGATAGGAAAAACTGCCCAGCGCCAGTTGCAACGCCATGCGCAAACGCTGGCTCGGTGTGGTCGATTGGCCCAGGCGCGCCAGGGCCTTGCCCACGTACAGGCCGTGTTCGCGCAGCAGCGACAGCTCTTGCCACAACGGCATCGCGCTGACGGTGAGACGAATCCCCAGCAAATGGGCGCCCTGGTCGCCGAGGCCCCAGTCGAGGGCGGCGCGGATGTCTTCGCGCAAGGGGGCGTAGCGGTCGAGCCAGGCCTGGGTCGCGATCAGTTCCCAATCGTCCTGCGCCTGCTCCATCAGCGCCAGGCAGCGCTCGGCATGGCGCTCGCGGGTGGTGTCGAGCTCGTTGGCGCCGCTGAGTTTTTCCAGGGCATAGGTGCGGGTGATGTCGTGCAGGCGATAGACCACCTCGTCATCGCCAGCCTCCACATTCAACAGCGACTTGGCGACCAATTGGGTGATGGAACCCAGCACTTCGAGCGGTGCGATACGCTCCCCGGCGATCACTGCCGCCGCGCTGGCCAGGCTGAAGCTACCGCGGAATACCGCGAGGCGGCGCAGGCAAATCTGCTCGCAACCTGTGAGCAGGTCGAAGCTCCAATCCAGGGTGGCGCGCAGGGTTTGTTGACGGGGCAGGGCGTTGCGGCGGCCACGGATCAGCAGGCGGAAGTTGTCTTCCATCTGTACCCGCAAGCCTTGCAGGCCGAAGCGTTCGATCTGTGCAGCGACCAACTCGATGGCCAAGGGAATGCCATCCAGGCGCTGGCAAATATCAATCGCCAGCGGCAGTTCAGCTTCGCTCAATGCAAAGCTGTCCTGGTGGGACATGGCCCGCTCGATCAGCAGCTGCAAGGCCGGGTAGCCCAGGGCCTGGGCGCGGTTGCCGGTGGCGGGCGGGCAGGCCAGCGGTTCCAGGCGCTGCACCGATTCACCCTCGGCGCGCAACGCTTCACGGCTGGTGGCGATGATGTGCAGCTCTGGCGCGTGGCGCAGCAGGGTTTCGCTGATCAGCGCGATGTCGTCCAGCAGGTGTTCGCAGTTGTCGATCACCAGCAACAGTTGGCGCGATTGCAGGTTTCGAGCGAGGGACAGCAGCGGTTGCGCCTCGGTGAGCGTGAGGTCGAGCAGGGCGGCGAGGTTGGGCAGAATCATCGACGGCGTGCTCAGCGGCGCCAGGTCGAGCAGGCAAATGCCGTCGCGGTAATGCCCGATCAGCAACTCCGCAACCCGCAGCGCCACGGTGGTCTTGCCCATGCCGCCGGCGCCGGTCAGGGTGATGAAGCGTAGCACGGGCATCTGCTGCACCAGTGCGTCGATCAGGGCCTGGCGGCCGATCATCCGCGTGCGCCGCAGTGGCAGGTTATGGCACGGGCGCGGTGATGCACCCTCGGTGGGCAGGCTCATCGGTTCGATGCTCAGTGGTGCGACAAAACTGTAGCCGCGTTGGGCCACCGTCACGATATAGCGCTGCCCGGCCTGGCCATCGCCCAAGGCCTTACGCAGCGCCGCCATATGCACCCGCAGGTTGCCGTCCTCCACCACGCTTTTGGGCCACACGCGGGCCATCAATTCCTGCTTGCTCACCACATTGCCGGCCTGTTCCAGCAGGACCAGCAGGATATCCACCGCGCGCCGCCCCAGGCGCAACGGCCGGCCGCCTTCCAGCACCAGGCGCTGGCGCGGGTGGATGCGGTAAGGGCCGAACTGCACGGCCTGGTCGCTGAGGTCACTCATGGGCGGCCACGTTCCTGGAAAAGGGTCTGGCCAGCATATTCCAGGCGTGTGCAGACCACTAGGCCGCAATCACCTGTGGTTTGTGACGCGATTGGTGGTTTCGCCAGGTCATCGGGTTGACACCGACGCTGCGGGTAAACATATGGCAGAAATGCGCCTGGTCGCAGAACCCGCACTCCAGGCTAATCTGCGTCAGGCTCAAGTCGGAACCGGTGATCAGCTCCTTGGCCCGCTGGATGCGCTGCTGGCGGATCCATTCCTGGGGTGACAACCCGGTGCTGCACTTGAAGGCACGGGAGAAGTGGCTGCGCGACAGGGCGCAGGCCTGGGCCAGTTCGGCAATGGTCAGGCTTTCCCCAAGGTTGGCGAGGATCAGTTGCTTGGCAATCTGTTCGCGGCGCGAGCACAGGCCGCCGGTTGCAGATAAACGGGGAGCAAGTTGCTCGAGTCGGGCCATGACGAATATCCGTAGTCGATGGGAGCGTTCCCGGTGGATGGATGCAGTGTAGACCGACACATTCTTGGCGCCTGACCGCCCGGCTGACGAGTTAATCGTTGTTAATTTCGCCAGGTCCGGGCGTTGAAAAGACAGCACAGGCGTGCAATCCAGGCGGCGTTCTGCGTGCTTATCTGGCGGTTCGCCAATCGTGTGGATACCGCTATGAATCGCAACGACCTGCGTCGCGTCGACATGAACCTGCTGGTGATTTTCGAGGCGCTGATGTTCGAGAAGAACCTGACCCGGGTCGCCGAAAAACTGTTCATGGGCCAACCGGCGGTGAGTGCCGCCCTGGGCCGCCTGCGCGACCTGTTCGACGATCCGTTGCTGCTGCGCAACGGGCGGGGAATGGAGCCCACGCCACGTGCCGTGGCGATACTCAAGGAGTTGCAACCGGCCATGGACATCATCTCGGGCGCCGTCAGCCGCGCCAAGGACTTCGACCCTTCAACCAGCTGTGCGGTGTTTCGTATCGGCCTGTCCGACGACGCCGAGTTTGGCCTGTTCCCACCGTTGCTCAGCCAACTGCGTGAAGAGGCGCCCGGGATTGTCGTGGTGGTGCGCCGCGCGAACTACCTGCTGATGTCGGCGTTGCTGGCCAGTGGCGAGATTTCCGTGGGGGTCAGCTACACCACGGAATTACCGGCGAATGCCAAGCGCAAGAAACTGCGGGATATTCCGTGCAAGGTGCTGCGCGGGGACGACGGTGTCGAGCCGCTGACCCTGGATGAGTACTGTGCGCGGCCCCATGCAATGGTGTCGTTCTCCGGAGACCTGAGCGGCAACATTGATCTGGATTTGGCCCGGATCGGCCGGGCCCGCCGGGTGGTGCTGGCGGTGCCGCAGTTCAGTGGGCTGCGGGCGTTGTTGGCGGGTACGCAGATTATTGCGACAGTGCCGGATTATGCGGCGTGTGCGTTGACCGAAGGCACCCCCTTACGGGCGGAAGATCCGCCGTTTGCGATTGATGCCGCGGAGCTGTCGATGGTGTGGAGTGGGGTGCATGACAATGATCCGGCGGAGCGCTGGTTGCGTGGGCGGATTGCTGAGCATATGGCGCGGGCGCTTCAGGTTTGATCGCCGACCAACCCGCGCCAGAATTAAGCAAAATCCAGGACGTCCGAGTCGTTTTACTGACAGCCTCTTTGAGTAAAGGCTTTCTACTATGGAGGGACTTTTCCAGCGAAGGCAGTTACTCCTATGCGCATTGGCAACTTACCACTGTTTCCACAGATAGCACCTGAAACGTCTGTTCTCACACCAGGTTTATCCTCGGCGAGTGTGCTGCATGAGCAGCGCAGTAGTCACAGTGAAGGACACCGCAAAAGCCCGCAGCCGGCAGCACATGCCGGCGCTGCGGAAACTACCGTGACGTCAAAGCTTGACAGGGTCAGTGAGCCAAAACTTCAAATAAAAAAACAGGCGACCGCGCCGAATGGACTATTCGGTGTGAGTTACAGTATTTATGCGCCTAGCCCTGGACTGAGCAATATCACGTTTCCAATAACTATCGATAAAGGCGCTCAACGCAAGAGCAGCAAGGATGGCGGGATCTATTACGCGATGCAGTTCGGCGTCAATAATGAAAAAGGTAATAAGCTGGGGACTGGCTACATTGGGATGCAGCCACGCGGTGACGGTAAGGCACTGGTGGTGTTTTCCGGATTTGGTCCGCATTTCAGCGCTCCCAAAGGTCGTTCCGAGGCGGATGGAGGACCAGGGGGCAGTAATAGCACATTGGTAGATTTCAAGTTTGGTCATAAATATAACCTGACAGTAGAGCGAGATCCCGATAACGCCAAGCGGCTAAAGGCCTATGTTCAGGATGTTACGGACCCCGATAAGCCTGGGCCCAGACAGCATGTGAAAGATATTGATGTCGATCAGAAAGTTGCATTGGCCGGCTCCAATGTTGGATTTGTTGAACACTATGGCGCGGGGATCGACCGAAGTTCACAGATTGCGCCGACAAGTGGCAGTTTTTTTGCTCCCTTTAGTACAGACGACAGAGGCCGTGTTAGAAACGGTTCAGTCAATAGCAGAGGCTTGTATGGTCGATTCGCGAATTCAATAACCGGCACCCAGGAGATTACAAAAAAGTTTGATAGGCGTACCCAAGTGAAATTTTCTCTTCAGGGGGTTGGCTATGAAAAGAAGGCCTGAAGTCTAGAACCTGAGGTGTTGTTATTGAGCCCCGCGAACAATCAAACGCGTGGGCGGATGGGCGAACACATGGCGCCGGTGCTTTAAGGTTTGGCGTGCATATCCGTTTGTTCGGTAACGGGTGTGTACCCAACCCACCCACCCCAAACAGCACATACATCCAATTCCCCATCCCCAATCCCCACCAAACTCCCCCCATCGCTCAACTCTCCAGGGGGGAATCAAACGTCATGGACCCTACACCTAAAACCAGCCCCGACGAAGTCGTCACACTGGTCGTCAAGCATCTGGTCAAGCCAGGCCGCGAAACCGACTACGAAGCCTGGCTACGCCGCATCGTGCGCATTGCCGGCGAACGCCCCGGCCACCTCGGTGTGGACGTCGTACGCAGCAAACAAAACAAGCTCGCGCTGTTCACCTGCGTCCTGCGCTACCGCTCCACCGATGCTCTGGAACAGTGGCTCGATTCCCCCGAACGCAAGACCCTGATCGCCGAAGCCGCCCCCATGCTGGCCGACGGCGACAACACCGAAATCGGTGCCGTCAACGAGTTCTGGTTCAACCCCGAAACCGAAAACGCCGCCAAGCCGCCGCGCTGGAAGCAAGCCGTGGTCACGCTGTGCGTGATCCTGCCGCTGACCCTGCTGGTACCGATCATCTGGGGCCCGGTGCTGCGCCTGCACCCGTTGCTCTCCAACTATGTGGTCGCCACGTTCCTGATCACCCTGACCATCGTGCTGCTGGTGGTCTACCTGCTGATGCCGGCGGCCACCCGCCTGTTCGCTCCCTGGCTTGAAGCCTCTGTAAAGGAAACCCTATGAACGCCGATCTGATTCTGTTCAATGGCCAGTTCCACACGGTGGACCGGGAAAACCCGCGCGCCACCGCCGTCGCCATCCACCAAGGGCGCTTTGTCGCCGTCGGTACCGATGCTCAAGCCATGGCCCTGCGCGGCAGCGGCACCCAGGTCATCGACCTCAAGGGCCGCACCGTGATCCCGGGCCTCAACGACTCGCACCTGCACCTGATCCGTGGTGGCTTGAACTACAACCTGGAGTTGCGTTGGGAAGGCGTGCCATCCCTGGCCGATGCATTGCGCATGCTCAAGGACCAGGCCGACCGCACCCCGACGCCACAGTGGGTGCGCGTGGTCGGTGGCTGGAACGAATTCCAGTTCGCCGAAAAACGCATGCCGACCCTGGACGAACTCAACCAGGCCGCGCCGGACACCCCGGTGTTTGTACTGCACCTCTACGACCGCGCCTTGCTCAACCGCGCCGCCCTGCGCGTGGCCGGCTACACCAAGGACACGCCGAACCCGCCGGGCGGCGAGATCGTGCGTGACAGCAACGGCAACCCCACCGGCATGCTGGTGGCGCGCCCCAACGCGATGATCCTGTATTCGACTCTGGCCAAGGGCCCGAAACTGCCGCTGGAGTACCAGGTCAACTCGACCCGCCAGTTCATGCGTGAACTCAATCGCCTGGGCCTGACCAGCGCAATCGACGCCGGCGGTGGTTTCCAGAACTACCCGGACGACTACGCGGTAATCGAGCAGTTGGCCAAGGACGAACAGTTGACGGTGCGCATCGCCTACAACCTGTTCACCCAGAAGCCCAAGGAAGAGCTCGCCGACTTCAAGAACTGGACCGGCAGCGTGACCCTGCACCAGGGCGACGACTACCTGCGCCACAACGGCGCCGGCGAGATGCTGGTGTTCTCCGCCGCCGACTTCGAGGACTTCCTCGAACCACGCCCGGACCTGCCGCTGACCATGGAGCAGGAGCTGGAGCCGGTGGTCCGCCACCTGGTGGAGCAGCGCTGGCCGTTCCGCCTGCACGCTACCTATGACGAATCCATCTCGCGCATGCTCGACGTGTTCGAGAAGGTCAACCGCGACATCCCGTTCAACGGCTTGCCGTGGTTCTTCGACCACGCCGAAACCATCACGCCGAAAAACATCGAGCGCGTGCGCGCCCTTGGCGGTGGTATTGCGATCCAGGACCGCATGGCGTTCCAGGGCGAGTACTTCGTCGAGCGCTACGGCGCCAAGGCCGCCGAAGCCACGCCGCCGATCAAGCGCATGCTCGCCGAAGGCGTGCCGGTCGGCGCGGGCACCGATGCCACGCGCGTGTCGAGCTACAACCCGTGGACCTCGCTGTACTGGATGGTCAGCGGCCGCACCGTGGGCGGCCTGGAGCTGCACGCCGAAGGCCTGCCGCGCCTGACCGCGCTGGAGCTGTTCACCCATGGCAGCGCCTGGTTCTCGTCCGAGCAGGGCAAGAAGGGCCAGATCAAGGTCGGCCAGTTGGCGGACGTCGCCGCACTGTCGGCGGACTTTTTCAGCGTCGATGAAGAAGCCATCAAGTGGATCGAGTCGGTCCTCACCGTGGTCGGCGGCAAAGTGGTCTACGGCGCCGGCGACTTTGAAGATGTCGCACCGCCACGCGTGCCGGTGCTGCCGGACTGGTCGCCGGTGGTCAAGGTGCCGGGGCACTGGCGCCCGAGTTCGCCGTTGCAGGCCCAGGTTCACCAGTGCAGCGGCCCGTGCGGCGTGCATTCCCACAGCCATGAAAAGGCCCGGCTTTCCAGCGTGCCGGTCAGCGACTTCCAGGGTTTCTGGGGCGCGTTTGGCTGTTCCTGCTTTGCTTTCTGATTTCCCATCCCCCGTAAGGAGTTGAACTATGGCTAGCCCTCGTTTGAACAAAGATGACGCCGTTGTACTGTTGGTTGACCACCAGACTGGCCTGATCTCGCTGGTGCAGGATTTCTCGCCGAACGAATTCAAGAACAACGTCCTGGCCCTGGCCGATGTGGCGAAGTTCTTCAACCTGCCGACCATCCTCACCACCAGCTTTGAAAGCGGCCCCAACGGTCCGCTGGTGCCTGAGCTGAAAGAACTGTTCCCGGACGCGCCGTACATCGCCCGCCCTGGCCAGATCAACGCCTGGGACAACGAAGATTTCGTCAAGGCCGTGAAGGCGACCGGTCGCAAGCAGATCATCATTGCCGGTGTGGTGACCGATGTGTGCGTGGCGTTCCCGACCTTGTGCGCGCTGGAGGAAGGCTTTGAAGTGTTCGTGGTCACCGATGCATCGGGGACCTTCAACGAAACCGTGCAGCAGGCTGCCTGGGCACGCATGACCGCCGCCGGTGCACAACTGGTGAACTGGTTTGCGGTGGCGTGCGAGCTGCAACGTGACTGGCGCAACGACATGGAAGGCCTGGCCAACCTGCTGTCGCCGCGCATCCCCAACTACCGCAACCTGATGAACAGCTACTCGGCGTTTACTGCCAAGTAAGCGGTTCTGCATCACACCGTTGAACCCTGTGGGAGCCGGGTTTTTGTGGGAGCGGGCTTGCTCGCGAATGCGGCGTGTCAGTCAAAGATGTTCCAACTGACCGAGCGCTTTCGCGAGCAAGCCCGCTCCCACAGAAGCCAGCTCCCACATTTTGTTTTGTGGTATTGCGACTAACCGGTTATACAACCGCTTAAATGTCCACCGAGAAGCGACAATGAACCCCTTTGAAGACATGCGCCTGTTTTGCCAGGTCATGGAATCCGGCAGCTTCACCGCCGCCGCCGAACAGTTGGGCCTGTCCAAGCAGTTTGTCAGCCGCCGCCTGATCCAGCTCGAAGACCGCCTCGGCGTGCGTCTGCTCAACCGCTCCACCCGCCGCCTGGACGTTACGCCACTCGGCCAGAGTTACTACGAATCCGCCTTGCGCCTGCTCAGTGAAGTCGAGCAAGTGGAGCAGGGCATCGCCGGCCAGAACAGCGAGCCGCGCGGCACCATTCGCCTGAGCGCGCCGTTGTCGTTTGCCATGGCCCATCTGGGTTGCCTGTTGCCGTTGTTCTTGCAGCGCTATCCCGAGGTCGCGGTCGAGGTCGACCTCAGTGACCGCCCCGTGGACCTGATCGGCGAAGGCTACGATCTGGTGCTGCGCATCGGCACCCTGGAAGACTCAACCCTGATTGCCCGCCGCATCGCCGGCATCCCCCGGGTGTACTGCGCCAGCCCCGACTACCTGGCCCGGCGCGGCACCCCGCAAAAACCCGATGACCTCGCCGCGCATGACTGCCTGCCCTACGGCCATGGTCGCCAGGTGCAGTGGCGCTTCAAGGGCAAGCTGCAAGCGGTGAACGTGTGCGGGCGCATGCGCGTGAACAACGGCGACCTGTTGCGCGACACCGCGATTGCCGGGCTGGGCGTCACCTACCTGCCGACTTTTATCGTCGGCGAGGCGTTGAAGGACGGCCGCCTGGTGACGGTCCTCGACGAATTCGCCCCCGAAGACCTGACCCTGTCGGCGGTGTACCCGCAGCACCGGCAAAGTTCGCGCCCGGTGCAGGCGCTGGTGGAATTCCTGCGCGAGCGCCTGGCTAGCGGCTGTTGAACAGCTGGCGGATCAGGCTCGGTGTGCTGCCGGTCCAGCGCTTGAACGCGCGGCGAAAGTTCGCCGCGTCGTTGAAGTTCAAATACGCCGCCACTTCCTCATTGCTGTAGCCCTTGACCTGATACAGGTGCAACGCCACCTGCTTGCGCACGCGGTCGACCTGCTGCTGAAACCCGGTGTCGTGCTTGTGCAACTTGCGCTTGAGGGTCGCCGGGCTCATGGCGAAGGCCTGGGCCGCCTGCTCCAGGCTCGGCGCCTGGCGCACCTGGTCGCGCAGGTAATCGTGGAGGCAATCGAGAAAACTGCCGGCAAAACCCAACTGCTCGATCTGCTCGCGGGCTTGCTGGCGTGCCACTTGCCCAGCCGTGGCCGAGGCGCCCGGCCAGGCACGGGTCAGGTATTCACGGGGGATGCTCAGCATGTCCAGCGGGCGTTCGAAGCGGGTTTCTTCGCCCAGGTGCACCCAATACTGCTCGACGTAACGCGGCTCGGCATGGCTGACACTGCACGCCCACGGCAGGCGTTCGCCGCTGAGCCACTGACTCATGGCAACCAGCGAGGTCATGCTCGCTTCCAGCAGGAAACGCCAGTGTTCGCCGGCGCCGCAGCTGTCCAGCCAGTACAGGTAGGCGTGGTGCTCATCCAGTTCCAGTTGCAGGCTCACCAATGGGCTGAGCAGCACTTGCTGCTGGATCAGGATCTCGAGGGCCTGATGCAGGTTCTGCGCATGCCCCAAGGCGTGGCTGGCCGCGCCGTAATAGCCTGGCAGCAGGCGCTGGCCAAACAGGAAGCTGCTGTCGTCGGCGTCCAATAATTTGCGGCTGTTGCCGATCAGCGCAAAAAACTGCTGCGGACTCAGGCGCGCCGTACCGGCCAGGATGTCTTCGTGAAACAGCCCGGTGCCGCGTAGCAGGCGATGGCTGTCGATGTCCCGCGACAAAGCCAGGTCGATCAGTGTGGCGGGTTGGTAGTGCCCGGGGATGAAGCGGCTGTCGGCTTCATACCAGTCGGCTTTCACGGCCATCTCAGGCGCTTTTCGCGAGGGGGTGTTTGGCGCGGGCGAGGGCCAGGTTCAGGCGCTTGAGCAAGTCCTGGGGCGCTTCGTCGAGGGCCATCACCACGGCCGTGGTCGCCGCCAGTTGCAGGCGTTCGCCTTGCTGGCGGGTCTTGTGGGCGAGGGCGCGTACGCTCTGTTGCAGTTCCAGTGCGAGCACCTGGGCCTGGCGTTCGCCGGTGTTTGGCAGCAGCACCACAAAACGATCACCGGCCAGGCGGCACAGCAAATCCTGGCGGCGCAGGTTCAGCAACAGTGCATGGCTGAGGGCCTGCAATACCGCGTCGCCTTCGGCATGGCCGTAGGCCTGGTTGATTGCGGCGAAGTTGTCCAGGTCCAGGGCCAGCAACGACAGCGGCTGTTGTTGCTCGCGGCTGTCTTGCAGGCTCTCGGCCAACTGGCGCTTGAGGTAGTCGGCACCGGCCAGTGGCGTGAGTTTGTCGAACAGCCGGTGCTCGCGGAACAGCCGCTCGCGCTTCTCCATCTGCGCGCTGATCGCCAGTTGCTCGCGGTGCCAGTGGTAGATGCCGATGGTCAGCAGGATCATGCCCACCGGCATCGGCCCGGACTCGAGCCAGTGGTCCCAGGTGATGCTGTCGGGCAGGCGGATGAACTCGTCGAGGCTGTCGATCCACCATGAGAAAAAGATGCACGACAGGCCCAGCGCCAGGTAGTTGGTCACGCGCCCGGCGGGGCGGCTTTTCAGCACCAGGCCAAGCCAGACCAGGGCGAGTAGGGCCGAGCCGCCTTCGCCGAAGATGTCCAGCCAGACCCATTCGCTGACGCTTTTCAACTCGCCGCAGGCCAGGTGCAGGAGCAGCCCGAGGTTGGCGGCGATCAGCAGCAGGGCGAGTTTCCAGCGGTGGGGTTTGAGTACGCAGAACATGGCCGCGAGTCCTTGGGCAACGAAGCGATGGGCGCCAGCACAGCAGATGGATGTGACGGTTGCATGACGGTGGGGGTGGGTCGAATCAGCTCACGGCTAAAACACAATTCACTGGCAAACACAGATCAAATGTGGCGCTGGCTTGTGTGGGAGCGGGCTTGCTCGCGAAGGCGGTGGGTCAGTTAGAACAGCTTTGACTGGCACACTGCATTCGCGAGCAAGCCCGCTCCCACACAAGCCCCACATTTTGACCGAGGTCATTTCAGCTCATTTGTTCGCGTAAACCCGCTCAAAACCCCGGTTTACGGGGTTCACAGCCAACTCCTGTCACAGAACCGTCATCCCCCATCCCTAGCTTGCCCTCCCAGTTGCCAGGCCTCTTGCCTGGCGCCACAGGATTCTTGGGGAGGATTGCATGTACAAGCGCACCGGGCTCGTCAGCTTCACGCTTACCGCCTTGGCCCTGGCGATTGCCAGTGAGCGGCTCAATGCGGCCGAGGCGGCCACCACCGAGCACGTTGAAGTGGTCGGCCAGGCGGCGGCGATTGATTCGGCGTTGAAGGAGCAGCGCACTTCCGACAGCATCAAGAGCGTGGTGCACGCCGACGGCGTCGCCCAGTTGCCGGATGAAAACGTCGCCGAAGCCGTGCAGCGCCTGCCCGGTGTCAGCGTCGAGCGCGACCAGGGCGAAGGGCGCTTCGTCAGCGTGCGCGGCCTGGGCCCGGACCTCAACAGCGTGACCATCAACGGCACCCTGGTGCCAGCCCCGGAAAGCGCACGCCGCGCCGTGGCCCTGGATGTGCTGCCTTCGGAGCTGGTGCAATCGCTGTCGGTGATCAAGACCTTGACCCCCGACATGGACGCCAACTCCCTCGGCGGCACCGTCGACGTGCAAAGCCTCTCGGCCTTCGACCACAAGGGCCTGTTCTACACCGGTAGCAGCGAAGCCAGCTACGACAAGAACACCAGCCAGACCAGCCCGAAATTCTCCGGCGCGGCCAGCAACCGTTTCAGCCTTGGCGATGGCATCGACAACTTCGGCGTGGCCGCCGCGCTGAGCTGGCAGAAGCGTGACTTCGGCTCGGACAACGTCGAGACCGGCGGCGCCTGGGACTTCACCGACGGCGCCAAACTCAACGAATTCGAACAGCGTGACTACGACATCAGCCGCGAGCGTGCCGGTGGTGGGCTGAACTTCGACTACAAGCCCGACGACCTCAGCAGTTATTACCTGCGCACCCTCTACAGCCGCTACAAGGACACCGAGACCCGCAACTCCACCAGCATCGAATTTGCCGACCCGCTGGCTGCCGGCGAACTGGGCGATGCCGAAGCCAAGCGCAAGTTGAAGAACCGCGAAGAGACTCAGGAAATCCAGTCCTACGTGTTTGGCGGCGAACGCATGCTTGGCTTGTGGACCCTCAGCGGCCAGGCCGGTTACAGCCAGTCCAGCGAAGACAGCCCGGGGCATATCGCCGGTGCGACCTTCGACGGCGGCGACTTCGCCAATAGCGGCTTCTACGACAAGGACAAGCCACGGCCGATCATCGGCGCCGGTTTCTACGACGCCAGCAACTACACCCTCGACAAAGTCGACTGGAAAAAACAGAACACCAAGGACACCGAGAAAAACCTGCGCCTGGACCTGGCCCGCGACTACGACCTGAGCGGCTACGCCTCGCAGTTCAAGTTCGGCGGCAAAGTCAGCCGCCGCCACAAGACCAACGACCTGGAAGCCTGGGCCTACAAGAACTTCGATGACCTCGGTTTCAGCGACGAACAGCTCAACCTCACCCAGTTCCAGAAGGGCAATGTCGACTACCGCCTGGGCAACTACGGCCCCGGCATCAGCGCCAGTGGTATCAAGCAACTGCTCGGCGGCCTGAATGCGGCGGACTTTTATGACGAGACCGAATCGCGGGTCAACGACTTCACCATCCGCGAAGACATCAACGCCGGTTACCTGATGAACACCGTCGACATCGACGATTGGCGCTTCATCGCCGGCCTGCGCTACGAAGGCACCGAGTTCGACGCCAAAGGCACCGGCGCCACCGACGGCGTGTTCAGCGACAACCACACCCAGCGCCGCTACCACCACTGGCTGCCGGGCCTGCATGCGCGCTACCAGATCGACAAGAACACCCAGGTGCGCGCGGCCTGGACCAAATCCGTGGTGCGCCCGACCTTCGGCCAGCTGGCGCCGGGCTTTGTGATCGACGATGACGAAGCCACCTTCGGCAACCCGAACCTAAAGCCCCTGGAATCGAGCAACCTGGACCTGGGCATCGAGCACTTCATGGGGCGCGCCGGCACTGTCTCGGCGTTCGTGTTCTACAAGGACATCAAGAACTTCGTCTACAACACCGACCTGGCCGGTACCGGCGCCTGGACCAATTTTTCCGAGGCCCACACCTACGCCAATGGCGACAGTGCCAAGCTCTACGGCCTGGAACTGGCCTATTCGCAGAAGTTCGACTGGCTGCCGGCGCCGTGGAACGGCTTGCTGGTCGGCGCCAACACCACGTTCAGCCGCTCCAGCGCCGACATCGAGGGCTTCGACAGTGCCAGCGGCAGCAACCGCAAACGCAATATCAGCCTGCCGAACCAGTCGGACAGCGTCGGCAACCTGATGCTCGGTTGGGAAGACGACAAGCTCAGCCTGCGCCTGTCGGCCAACTACAAGTCGGCCTATTTGTACGAGCTGGCCTCGATCAACGACAAGGCCCACGACCTGCACGTGGATGCGCAGACCTTCGTCGATTTCAGCGCGCGCTACTCGCTGACCAAGAACCTGCAAGTGAGCTTCGAGGCGCAGAACCTGACGGATGAGTCGTACTTCGTCTACACCGGCCATCGCAGCTACAACGGCCAATACGAGGAGTACGGCCCGACCTACAAAGTCGGCCTGACCTTCACCCATTTCTAAGCACCAACACTGATCTAAATGTGGGAGCAGGCAAGCCAGCTCCCACAGTAGAACTCCATTGTTTTCAAAGGATTTACCCGTACATGAGAATTTCCAAGCTGTACCTGCTGATGACATTGGCGACCGCCGTGCCTGCAATGGCCGCCGACCTGGCGCTGACGCCCTGGGCGCCAGGCCTGAATGCCGAAGCAATCACGTTCCTGAGCGACACCCAGCGCCTCACCGCCAGCCCCCGTGACGGCTTGCAACTGGTCGACGCCAAAGGTGCCGAACTGGCCCGTTTCAAGGGCAATTTCAGCAGCCTCGATACCCGCACCGCCGGCTCCCAGACCCTGGTCGCCAGCCTCGACAATGATCGCCAGCAAGCCCTGCTGATCAACCTCGATGCGTCCGCGAAAACCTTCGGCAAACCGCTCTACCTGCCCACCCGCGACTACGCGGTGAATGGCCTGTGCCTCTACCGCGACTCCGCCGCCAACCTGTTTGTGTTCCTCGTCGGAGAGGAAGGCAAGGGCGAGCAATGGCTGGTCGGTCACGCTGCGACGCTGTTGAGCGAGCCGCAGCGTGTGCGCGGTTTGCCGCTGCCGCCGTCGGCGCAATTCTGCCAGGTGGACGACGGCGCCAATCGCCTGGTGGTGAACGAAGAAAACCTCGGCTGGTGGGCTTACCCGGCGCACCCGGAAGCGGATGTGAAACGCACGCCGGTGGCGGTGTTCGACAATCCCAAGCGCGAAGCCGGGGCCATGGCGCTGGTACCGGGAGGTGTGGTCGCGCTTGATCCCAAGACGGCTCAACTGCATCTGTTCCAGCAAAGCGGTGAGCGCTGGGTGGAGCAATCGAGCCTGAACCTGCCAGGCCTCAAGGAACCGGAGCAACTGGCGGTGAGCGGCCAGCAACTGCTGGTGCGTGATGACGACACTGGCAAGCTCTATCAGGGCAAGCTCAATTGGCAGGCCAAGTCGGTGCCGGTCGAAGCGGTGATTCCAGAGGTCGCGGCCATGCGCCAGACCGATCCTGTCGGCCGTCAGGGCGATGCAGCGGATGATCCGGCGATCTGGATTCACCCCGAGCAGCCGGGCAAAAGCCGCGTGCTCGGCACCAACAAAAAACAGGGCCTGCTGGTCTATGACCTGGACGGCAAGCTGTTGCAGGAACTGGCGGTCGGGCGCCTGAACAACGTCGACGTGCGCCCCAATTTCAAGTTGGGCACGCAGACCGTCGACCTTGCCGTCGCCAGCAACCGTGATCACAACAGCCTGAGCCTGTTCAGCATCGACCGCAGCAGCGGCGAGCTGCGCGAAGCCGGTGAAGTGCCGACGCCGCTCAAGGCGATCTACGGCATCTGCCTGTTTCAGCCCGCCAGTGGCGAGATCTATGCCATCGCCAACGACAAGGACGGCACCTTCCTGCAATACCGCCTGAGCGCCGCGGACGGCCGCGTGCACGGCGAGTTGGTGCGCCAGTTCAAGGTCGACAGCCAGCCCGAAGGCTGCGTGGCCGATGACCAGCGCCAGCGCCTGTTTATCGGTGAAGAAGACGTCGGCGTGTGGGCGGTGGATGCCCGCGCCGACCAGCCGGCCAAGCTCACCAGCGTGATCAAGGTGGGGCCGCAACTGCACGCGGACGTCGAAGGCCTGGCGTTGTACCAGAGCGATAAACGCGACTACCTGGTGATCTCCAGCCAGGGCAACGACAGCTACCTGGTGGTGGATGCCGAACCGCCGTTCGCCACCCACGGTGCGTTTCGCGTCGGCCTGAATGCCGATGCCGGCATCGACGGTGCTTCGCAGACCGATGGCCTGGAAGTCACTGCGATCAACCTCGGCGGGCCCTGGAGCCAGGGCATGCTGGTGGTGCAGGACGGGCGCAAGCGCATGCCCGAGCAGGCCCAGAACTTCAAGTTTGTGCCGTGGGCCGAGGTGACCCGCACGCTGAAATTGCCGTAACGCGTCATCACCCGGTCATCACTTTTTATTCGAATAGGAGTTCACCATGCACGCGACGATGGAACATATGACGATCTGGGGTTTGATCAGCGACGCCAGCCTGTTGGTCAAGGCGGTGATGATCACGCTGCTGCTGGCTTCCTTGCTCAGTTGGTACTTGATCATCCAGCGCGGCACTGTGCTGCGCCGCCTGGAGCGCCAGTTGCACGCTTTTGTGCAGCGCTTTCGCGCCGCGCCCGACTTGCAGCCGCTGTACCGCGACGCGGTGCAGGCGGGTGAGGGCGGCATTGCGCCGATCTTTATCGCCGGGATCGAGGAATACCAGCACCTGCACAGCCATGATCCGGCGGTGCTCGAAGGGGTGGAGCGGGCGTTGCAGGTGGCGATCACCGAGCAGGAAATCGAACTGGAAAAGGGCCTGCAATTTCTCGCGACCGTGGGCTCGGTCAGCCCTTACATCGGCTTGTTTGGCACCGTGTGGGGCATCATGAATTCGTTCATCGGTTTGTCCCAGGTGCAACAGGCCACGCTGTCCACGGTGGCGCCGGGCATCGCTGAAGCGTTGATCGCCACGGCCATCGGTCTGTTTGCGGCGATTCCGGCGGTGATCGCCTACAACCGCTTTGCGGCCCGTGGCCAGACCTTGCTTACCCGCTACTACGCCTTCGGCAACGAACTGCAAGTGCGCCTGCACCGCACCTTGCGCGGCACGCCGATCAACCTGGCCGTGGCCGCCTGAAAGAGGAGCAAGACGATGCTGACCAGGCCGCAACGCAAGCACGGGCCCAAGGCCGAGATGAACGTGGTGCCGTATATCGACGTGATGCTGGTGCTGCTGGTGATCTTCATGGTCACCGCGCCGATGCTGACCCAGGGCGTGAAGATCGAACTGCCCAAGGTCGCCGCCGAGGCGCTGGCCACCGACACGCGCCAGCAGATCCTGACGTTGTCGGTGAAAGCCGACGGTGGCTACTACTGGAACCTCGGTGGCGAACTGGACACCACGCACCAGACCGACAGCGCCGTGAGCCTGGACGAAATGGGCGCCAAGGTCATGCAGGTGGTGGCGGCGCGCAGTGACACCCAGGTGTACATCCGCGCCGACGATAACGCCGGCTACGGCCGCGTGGTCGCGGCCATGGCGGTGTTGCAGAAAGGCGGTGTGAGCAACCTGGGGCTGGTGACCGAGGCCCCGCAATGACGGCGATGATCATGCACAGTCCAACGCTGGCAAGGCTGCCCCGGGACACGGCGGGGTTTTGGCGCAACAGCTTGGCGGCGAGCATCGCGGTGGCGCTGCACGTCGGTGTGTTGGCCGCGCTGATGCTGGGCTGGTCCACGGAAAAACCGCTGGTGGAGGCTCCACGGGTGATGCACACCCAGTTGGTGATGCTGCCACCGGCGCCCGCGCCCGCGCCGGTGCCTGAGCCAGTGGCCGTCGTACCCCCCGCGCCACCGGAGCCGGTTGCCGTGCCGGTACCGCCCAAACCCGTGGTCGATCCACGGATCCAGGCGCAAAAGCTGGAGAAAGCCGCCTTGGCCCGCAAGCGGGTCGAGGACCAGAAAATCGTGCAGCAGCAAGAGCGACTGGCGACCGAGCAGCGCAACCGCGAGTTGGAGCAGCAGCGCCTGGACCAACAACGCCTGGCCGCCGAACGCGCCCGTCCTGCGGCCCCGGCGGCAGCCCCGGCGTTTGACAGCCGCCAATACCAGCCCTTGAGCAAGCAAGCTCCGGACTACCCGGAGCGCGCCCTGGACAAGAACATCGAAGGCGATTGCTCCGTGGAGTACACCGTCAACCCCCAGGGCCGCGTGGAAAATCCCCGGGTGCTCGACGGCTGCCATCCATTGTTCATGCGGCCTTCACTGGCGGCGGCGAACACCTTCCGCTACCAGCCGCGCATCGTTGAGGGCAAGGCGGTCGCCGTACCGGCGGTGCGCAACACCTTCCACTACCGCATCAAATAGGCGCCTCAGAGGTCGTAGCGCACTGACAGCAACACGGTGCGCGGGTCGTTGACCGAGTAGTAGCGCGCACCGCTGGACGGCACGTAGCCCACCGATTGCGGATAGGCGCGGTCCAGCAGGTTTTTCACCGCGAGGGTGGTGGTCCAGTGGCCGTCGCCGCTGATGTAGCGGGTGTTGGCGTTCCAGAAGGTTTGCTGCGGCACTTCCTGGATGTCGTCGTTCAGTGCGTTGGCCCAGGACTTGGTCTGGAACTGCGCATCCGTGCCCGCCAGCCACGTGCCCGGCAATCCGGCCGGGATTGTGTAGTTGAGACCGACGCTGGCGTTCCAGCGCGGCGAGAACACCAGGTGCTTGCCGTTGGCATCCACGCCTGCGCCGCTGGCGTTCTGGAAGTCGTCGTACTGGCTTTCCAGGTAGCCGAGGTTGGCGGTCAGTTGCAAGTCGCGGCTCAGGGCGGTGAGGGTCTCCAGCTCGACGCCGTAGGTGTGGGCCTGGCCGACGTTGGTGCGCAGGCTCACGCCCAGCGCCGGGTCGTAGGCGTTGGTCTGCAGGTCCTTGTAGTCGTTGTAGAACAACGCAACGTTGGCGCGCAGGCGCTGGTCGAAGAAGTCACCCTTCAAGCCGGTTTCCCAGGTGGTCACGTCTTCCGGCGAGAACGCCTGCTCGGCGGCGGCGCGGGTCGGTGCACGGTTGTCGTAGCCGCCGGCCTTGAAGCCCTTGGCGACGTAGGCGTACTGGTTCAGGTGCGGGGTCCAGGCGTATTCGAAGCCGAGTTTCGGGCTGGTGGACTGCCAGGACTTGCTCGACTCGGCGGCAAAGTTAGTGCCGGTGATCTGCCGGTCGGTGTTGATCGCGTAGTTGGTGAACTCGAAGTTCTTGTGCTCGCGAGTAAAGCGCAGGCCGGCGATCAGCGACAGTTGCGGGGTGATCTTGTAGGTGCCCTGGCCGTAGAGCGCATAGCTTTCAGTGTTGGTGGTGCTGTACTGGCCCTGGCCGATCACGCGGTTGCGTGAGATGGAATAGGTGAGGTTGTCGCGGTCGGCGTCGAAGCGCTCGCGGTACAGGTACAGGCCGGTGCTGAAGCTGAAGGCGTCGTAGTCGCCGTTGAGTTGGAACTCCTGGGTCGCGTAGTTCTGCTTGTAGAGGATCAGGTTGTTCTGGATCAGCGCGGCCTGGCCGGAGTTGTCGTAGTCCACCGGCTGGTTGAACGAGGACCAGGCGGTGACCGACTTGACGTTCAGGTGATCGTCGATCGCATAGAGGGCGCGTAACACCGAACTGCCCTGGTCGAGGCGGTTTTTCGGGTCGAGGCTGCTGTAGCTCTTGAACTTGTCGAAATGCCCGTTGGCATCGAAGGGCGAATAGCTGGTGGTGTCACCGCGGTCAAAGGTGCCGGCCAGGGTCAGTTGCACATCCCACGGTGAATCCTCGGGCTTGTAGCGCAGCTTGCCGCGATAGGACTGGATGTCGACGTTGTTCACGTCCTTGCCCCGCGTCGGGTTTGACACGGTGCCGTCGCGGCTCAGGCGGATCGCCGAGAAGCTGGCGAACAGCGCGTTGTCCACCAGCGGGCCGCTGATCAGGACGCGGCCGTTCTGCGCGTTGTAGTTACCGGCGCCAAGTTCGACGAAACCACGGGTCTGCTGGTTCGGGTCGCGGGTGATCACGCGGATCGCCCCGGCGCTGCTGTTGCGTCCGTACAATGTGCCCTGGGGGCCGCGCAGCACTTCGACGCGCTCGACATCGTTGAAGTCGAGCATCGAGGAAATGGCGCGGGGGATGTACAGGTCGTCGGCATACACCGCCACGGCGGCTTCCTGGATCGGGTCGGTTTCGCCGATGCCACGGATGCCGTAGGTCTGCGCGCTGTAGGAGATCGACTGGCGACTGAGGGTCAGGTTCGGCACCTGGCCGGAGAGGTCGCGCACGCTGCGGATCTGCTTGTCGTCCAGGGTCTGCTCGTCGAATGCGGAAATCGCCAGCGGGGTTTTCTGCAGGTCTTCGCTGCGGTGTTCGGCGGTGACATTCACCACCGGCAGGGCGGTGTCATCGGCGTGGGCGTAGACGCCGAGCAAGGCGAGGGAAGCGGCGAGGGTGAGGCGGCTGGGCACACGGGCATGGCTCATGGTGATGTCCTGAGAAAGTGGGGTTGGCAAGGCCTCCACCTGGTCAGGGGTCGGTGCTGTCTGTAACAATATGGATATGAAAGGCGTTCGTAAAAGTCCGTTTTGTTATATGTTAATTATTAATAATATGCATTGTATTTGTTAGTTGGATGCTATTTTCTGATTATATTTCCGGCTCGCCCAATACCCAATGTGGGAGCGGGCTTGCTCGCGAATGCGGTGAATCAGTCAACCTATTCATTGACTGACACACTGCATTCGCGAGCAAGCCCGCTCCCACACAATCCCGCTCCCCCATTTATTGGGTGGTGTCAGGGTTTGGCGAGGTTGGCCAGCTCAGAACCGGCGACATAGCGCTCCAGATTCGCCAAGAACGTCTGCGCAATCTCATGGCGACTGTTGGTGGAAATCGCCGAGGTATGCGGCGACAACCTCACCCGCGGGTGCGTGTACAGCGGGTGCCCATCTGGCAACGGCTCGGGCTCGGTCACGTCCAGCGAGGCCAAGCCAACCTGGCCATTATCCAGCGCCTGCAGCAACGCCTCCTGATCCAGCAAGCCACCCCGTGCAATGTTGATCAGATGCAGCCCCGGCTTGGCGCTGGCGAGCACATCGCGGTTGATGAGGTTGCGCGTGGCCTCGGTCAATGGTGCGGCCACCACCAGGTGGTCGGCACGGGCGAACAGGTCGTGGATGTCCTTGGCGGCGTCCACGCCTGCGCTGAAGGGCGCCTGGCTCTGGCGCAACGCCACAACGTTGATCCCCAGGGCCTGGGCTTTCTGCGCCAGGCGCTCGCCAATCGCGCCAAAGCCGAGAATGCCCAGGGTGGTGCCCTTGAGCGGGCGCAGCGGGGTGAAGTTCCAGTGTGAGTCCTTCACCCAGATGTCCGGCAGGTGCTTGGACGCGGCAAAGATCGCGGCCAGGGCGAACTCGGCCAGGTTGTCGGCGGCACTGCCGCGCGAGGTGGTCACCGGCGGGCCGTTGAACAGCCAGTGCGGGTAGAAATCGATGCCCGACGACACCAGGTGCACCCACTGCGTGCCGTAGGGCCAGCCCGGTGGCGGGGTGTCCGGGGCGGTGTAGCCGCGTACGTTGATCGGCCGCGCCAGCAGGATATTCGCCTGGGATGGCAGGTCACTGGGGACGCCCACGGGCACACCGATGACTTGGGCCTCGGGGTGGATCGCAGCGAGGCGCTCGCGGATCACCTGGTTGAAATCTTCATCCAGCTGGCTGGCGATAATCACCTGAGTCATGTGCGCTCCTTTTGGCGTTGGGCGAAAGCGGCCTTGCCGGCGCCTTGCAATACGGCGTCGTCCTGCGGTGTGTGCACGCGGCTGCAGAGCACATCGCGGTAGTGGCGTTGCAGCGGGTTGTGACGCGACAGGCCTGGGTTGCCGGAGGCCTCGATGGCCAGCTCGACGGCGCGAATCGCGTTGTTGGTCACCAGGTACTTCAACTGCGCGGCATTCGCGGCCGGGGTGTGGCCTTCGGCCGCGGCGTCGAGCAGGCTACGGTTGGCGAACAGCAGGGTGTCGATATGGCCGACGGTTTCCTGGAAGCGCGGCAGGGTCGACAGCGCCGCGCCGAGGTTGGACGGTTGGCGTTCTTCCAGCCAGTTCACCAGCCAGTCACGCGCCGCCTGGGCCACGGCGTCATAGACCGAGGACAGCAACACCGACATCCACAGGAACCCTTCGGCATCCAGTTCCGGCGACGGCGCGCTCCACGGGCTGACACTGACGGCGTGGTCCAGCGGCACCAGCACGTTGTCGAGCACCACTTCGTGGCTGCACGTGGCGCGCATGCCGAGGTGGTCCCAGGTGTCGATGATGGTCACGCCGGGGCTGTCCTTGGGCACCAACCAGGTACCCACCAGCGGGTCGGCGTCATTGCTGCGGCCCCACACGCCGAACCAGCTCAGGCCGTGGCTGCCGGTGGAGTAGATCTTGCGCCCGCTGATGCGCCAGCCCTCGGCGGTGCGTACGGCGGTGGTCGCCGGCAAGCCGCCACGGGCCGGGGTGCCGAGGTCGGGTTCGACGCGCAGGGCATTGATCAACCCGCCGTTGCGCACGGCGTCTTCGGCGACTTGGGTGCGCAGGTGCGCGGGCCAGGTCTTGCTGTCTTGCAGGCGCGTGTGTTGCAGGTATTGCATCACCAGGATCAGTGCGGTGGAGGGTTCGCCCTTGGCGATCGCACTGATCGCCTTGCGTGCCTGGGGCAGGCTGGCCCCGCCGCCACCGAGGGATTTGGGCACGGTGAGGGCGACCAGGCCGTGTTCGTGCAGGCGTTTGAAATTGGCATGGGGGAAGGCGCCGCTTTCGTCGTAGAGCTGCGCGGTGCTGGCCAGTTCGGCGCTGAGGCGTTCGAGCAGGGCTTCGAAATTGGCGACTTCCACGGAGCGTAGTGACGGTTGGGTCATAGGAATGTACTCGGTCAGAAAATGTGGGAGCGGGCTTGCTCGCGAAAGCGGTGGGTCAGTTAACACATGCGTGACTGATGTACCGCTTTCGCGAGCAAGCCCGCTCCCACAGGAGAGTGTGGGCTTAGATGGCCAGTCGTACGGCTTGATGGCCCAGCAAGCGCTCCACCACCTGCAACACCGGCTCGGCTTGCGTGCGTACCAACCAATCCGGACTCACCTGCACAAACGCCACCGTGCCATCCTTGGCAATCACTACCACCGTCGGCTGCGGCAATTCCCAGGTGCCGGTGCCAGTGGTTTCGCCGATGCTGTTGCCCTTGGCCAGCGCCGCGTTACGCGACGCCTCGTCAAAGCTGTAGAGAATCCCCAGGCGCCGCGCGAGGTTGTTGTCTCGGTCACTGGCCACCAGCAATTGCAGGGCGTGGCGGGTCTTGATCTCCACCAGGCGCTCGGGCACTTGCGGGCTGACCGCCACCAGCGGCACGCCGAGCTCGCGCAGGCGTGGGTAGAGCTGGCGCTCGTAATAGGGCAGGGTGATGTTGCACGCCGGGCAGCCGGCAAAGCGGAAGAAGATCAGCACCGCGGGGCCGTCGGCCAGCAGCGACTCGCGGTTGAGTTCGCCGCCTTCGACATTGAGCAGGGTGAACGGGTCCAGCTCATCGCCGACCTGCACGTAGTCGTCGGGGCGTGCTTCAGCCACCAGGCGTTGGCGCTGGTCGATATTGATCTGCAGCGCTTGCGGCGCCCAGGTCGCGACCCGTTCGGCGTGCAGGTCCGCCAGCTGACGGTTGAGGGATTCGCTCATGCCAGCGCCTCCTGTTTTTCTTTCTCGTTGGCGACGCTGTAACGGTTGGCCGGTACGTCCAGGCCGAGGTTGTCGCGCAGGGTCTGGCCGCTGTATTCGCTACGGAACAGGCCGCGTTGCTGCAGTACCGGCACCACCAGTTCGGTGAAGTATTGCAGGCCGTCCGGCAGCACCGAGTTGACGATGAAGCCATCGCTGGCGCCGCGCTCGAACCAGGTCTGGATCGCATCGGCGACTTGCTCCGGGGTGCCGACAAAATCACGCTTGGGCCGCGAGAAACGCAGGGCCACTTCGCGCAGGCTCAGGCCTTCGTCCCTGGCTAACTGCTTGATCCGGTCGGAACCGCCTTTTTGGCTGTTGGAGCCGAGGTCGCCCAGTTCCGGGAAGGGTTCGTCCAGTGGATATTTGCTGAAGTCGTGGTCGTTGAACGGGCGGCCGAGGGCGACGATGGCGTCCTCGACGGTGACCAGGTCCACGGCTTGCTGGTAGCGGCTTTCCACTTCGGTGGCATCGCGGCCGACAATCGGGCGGATGCCGGGCAGGATCGACAGGCTGTCGGGGTCGCGACCAAAACCCTTGGCGCGGCGCTTGAGGTCCTGGGAATACGCCAGGCCTTCCTCGATGCTCTCTACGTGGACAAAGATCGCATCGGCATTTTCAGCGGCAAAGTTGCGCCCGTCTTCAGACGTGCCTGCCTGGAAAATCACCGGCTGGCCCTGACGCGAACGCGCAATGTTCAGCGGGCCCTTGACCGAGAAGAACTCGCCCTTGTGGTTCAGCGCGTGCAGCTTGCCCGGGGTGAAAAATTCGCCGCTGTGCTTGTTGTAGGCGAAGGCGTCGTCTTCCCACGAGTCCCACAGGCCCTTGACCGCGTTCACGTGTTCCTTGGCGATGCGGTAGCGCACGGCGTGGGGCGGATGCTCGGCCTTGCCGAAGTTGTCGGCGGTGCCGCTCAGCCACGAGGTCACTACGTTCCAGCCGGCACGGCCGCCGCTGATATGGTCCAGGGACGCGAACTGGCGCGCTACCTGGTAGGGCTCGGTGTAGCTGACGGTCACTGTGGCGACCAGGCCGATGTGGGTGGTGATCGCCGCGAGTGCCGAGAGGATGGTCAGCGGCTCGAAGCGGTTGAGGTAGTGCGGGCTGGACTTGGCGTGGATGTGCAGGCTGTCGGCGATGAACACGAAGTCGAACTTCGCGGCTTCGGCCAGTTCAGTCTGCTGCTTGTAGAAGCCGAAGTTGGTGCTGGCGTCCGGTTGGGCCTGCGGATGGCGCCATTCGCCCCAGCCGTGACCGACGCCGTGGACCATGGCTCCGAGTTTGAGTTGACGTGGCTTGCTCATGTTCTGCTCCTGTTGGCGCGATGCTTTTTATCAGCGCGATGCTTGGGAATTGGGGGCACGCTTGGCGTTAAAGCTCTTGTCGAAACCCTGCGACACGTCGATGTGTTTGGTCAGCAGGCCTTCTTTTTGATAGGTGTCGGCGGTCGCTTGCAGGCCGCTGATAACGCTGTCGTCAATCGCCACTGGGGTCAGGCGGGTGTCCTTGGCCACTTCCACATGCACTTGCAGCGGCAGGCCGGTGATCTTGGCTTGGGCGGCGGCGTATTCATTGGGGTGGGTGTTGGCCCAGGCGTAGGCACGGTCGAGGCGGGCGACAAAGTCGTCCAACTGCACACGCTTGTCGGCGATGGCCTGGCTGGTGGCTGCCAGGTACAGGTGGTTGCTCAGCAGCTGGTTGCCGCTGACCAGCACACGGGCCTGGCTTTGCGAGGTGACCACGGTGGTGTAGGGGTCCCAGGTCGACCAGGCATCAGCCGTGCCGTTGTCCAGTACCAGGCGTGATTCGCTGGGCAGCAGGAAAATGAACTGCACGTCCTTGGTGGTCAGGCCGGCCTCGGCCAGGGCCTTGATCGCCAGGTAGTGGCCGATGGAGCCGCGCCCGGTGACGATCTTCTTGCCCTTGAGGTCGGCGACGGTCTTGATCGGCGAGTCCTTGGGTACCAGCAGCGCGGTGGTGTTGCGCCCTTCGGCGTGGATGATGCTGACCACCTTGAGCGAGGCACCGGCACCGAGGGCAAACACGTAGGGCGCGTCACCAAGGGCACCAATATCCACGGCCCCCGCGTTCAAGGCTTCGCCCAGGGGCGAGGCGGACGGGAACTCCGACCACTGGATTTCGTAAGGCACATTCCTGGTTTCGCCGCTGGCTTCCAGCAGCGCCTTGATCGTCGATTTCTGATTGGCCACCCGCAGCGGTTGCAGGTCGGCGGCGCCGGCAGTGCCGAGCAGTCCAAGGGCGAGGGCGGTGCCCAGGAGCAGGCGTTTGAAAGGGGTGGTAAAGACCATGGGATGCAGGCTCCAGGCAGATCAAGAAAGGGTTCGGCTACCTCCGCCTGGAGAAGGGGTCGGTGATTGGGTTAACGTTATTCCCATAAAAACTCGCTGTGAAGTTCTTTTTGGTTATATGGTAATTATCAAAATAATTCATTATTAATAGTTTGATTATTCTCTTATTGCATTTGGTGGTGTGGTTCTCCAGAGCTTTCCTACGAGCGACTCGGAAAGTCTCACCTGAGCAAGGGGCAAACTGCGTGATTTGATCCGGGGCTTTTCTGACAAGGATCGTTACGCATGACGGATACGCTGTGGGCCGCCCGCGAGGGCGATGCGCTGTTACACAGCCCCCTGCTGGCGGACGTGTTCGGTGGCGTGCTGGAGATCGCGGCGAACATAGCGGTGACCGCGCTGGCCACGGCGGCGGTGGTGGCCGCGACGGGGATTGCCGTGGCCACCGGCGGCTTGGGCTGTGTGGTGCTGGGGGCCGTGGTTGGTGTGGTGGTCGGGTTGGGCATGGGGGTGACCGGTGCAGGCCGTGGCCTTGCGCGAATATGTGAGTCTTTCGCCAACGCACTCTTCCCACCCGTCATCGATGCATTCATCAGCAGCGGTTCGCCGGATGTGTTTATCAACGGCAAACCGGCAGCGCGGGCGGCCGGGAAAGTCGCCGCCGCCGTGGCAGAAGCGGGCAGTGAACCGACTTATCTGGATATCGCCGAAGGTTTTCTCTCTCAGCTCTGGCGTCCTACGGTCGCTGCGCCGGTGGCGGGCGCTGTGCCTTGTCCTGCCGATACCGTCGACTGCACTAAACACCCGCCCATGCCGGAGCAGTACCTCGCCGAAGGTTCCAGCAAGGTATTCATCAACGGCCAGCCCGCCGTGCGCAGTGGGGACAGAAGCACCTGCGAAGCCACGGTGGGCAAGGTGCAGATTTCGTCCAACGTGGTCATCGGCGGCGCGCCGGTGGTGGTGCGTGAGATTCGCAGCGGCAAGGCGCCGGGTGTAGGGCTGGCGGTAACGGCGTTGTTGGCATCGCGCGGTGGTGGGGCGAAGTTCTTCAGCACATTGCCCTGTATGACGGTGGGTGGGTTGGTGTCGTGGGGCACAGGGCAGGTGAGCAACGCGCTTGCGTCAGCAGTGCGCGGCTCGCCCAACCCGGTGCACTGCGCCACGGGGGCGAAGATTCTCGACGGTGACGACGACCTGGATTTTGCATTGCCTGGCCTGTTGCCAATCGAGTGGCAGCGCTATTACAGCAGCCGGAATGAGCGCCGTAACGGTCTGTTCGGTGCGAATTGGAGTGTGGCCTATGAGGTTTTCGTCGAAATGGGCCCGCATCCCGAAGGCGGCGAACGGCTGATCTACACCGACGAGCAGGCTCGGCAGATCGACATGGGCGTGATCCCGCTAGGTGCTGCGGTGTTCAGCGCCGGCGAAGGCTTGAGCGTACGCCGCCATGCCAGCGGCCACCTGCTGATTGAGCGTGTCGACGGGCTGTATCGGCTGTTCGAACCCACACCGGACAACCCTGCGCATTTGCGCTTGGGCCAGTGGGGAGATCGCAATGACAACCGCGTTTTCCTCGACTATGACGATCAGGGCCGCCTGAGCCAGTTGCGCGATACCTTTGGCGTTGTGCGAATCGAGCTGAGCTACAGCCAGCAATGGCCCCGCCGTGTCGAACAGATCGAGCGCCTGTACCCCGATCACCGTCGTGAAACGCTCTCCAGCTATACCTACGATACGCACGGCGATCTTGCAGCCGTGCGCGATGCCGATGGGCATGTTCAGCGCCGCTTCGCCTATGACAGCGGCCAGCGCATGGTCGAACACCAACTGCCCACCGGCCTGCGCTGCTTTTACCAATGGGCCTGCGTGGACGACCGTGAATGGCGAGTGGTACGGCACTGGACCGATGAGGGCGACGATTATCAGTTTGACTACGACCTGCTAGTCGGGCTTACGCGGATTACCGATGGCTTGCAACGGGTCAGCACCCGCAAGTGGAACCCGCAGTACCAGATCACCGAATACACCGACAACCTGGGGCACACCTGGCAGTTCGATTGGAATGACGAGCGCCAGTTGTTGGGGGCTACCGATCCTCTGGGTGGCCAGTGGCGATTCGGCTACGACGAATCCGGCAACCTGTGCAGCACACAAGATCCGCTGGGCCGTATTGAATCGACGGTGTGGCTGGAACACTGGTCGCTGCCATTGGTTGAAACCGATGCAGCCGGCCACAGCTGGCAGTATCGATACGATCAACGCGGCAATTGCGTCAGTGAAACCGACCCGCTGGGGCACGTTGTGCGCTATCGCCATGATGGAGTTGGGCAGGTCATCGAAATCACCGACGCCACGGGCAAGCGCAAAATCCAGCGCTGGAATGAAACCGGGCAGTTGATCGAGCAGGTCGATTGTTCGGGCTATGCCACAAGGTTCGAGTACGACCGTCGAGGTCATTTACAAACCCTTATCGATGCAGTCGGTGAACGCCAGCGTTATCAACACGACAGCCACGGCCGATTGCTGCAAATCGAACGGCCCTACGGTTACATTGAACATTACCTGCGCAACACCAGTGGTCAGTTGAGCGCCTACACCGATGCGGCGGGCCACACTACCCGCTACCAATATGATCGGCGCGGGCAGCTGGTGCGGCGCATTGATGCCCATGGCCGCCAGATCGAATATCGGCACGATGCCTACGGTCGATTGCAAACCCTGACCAACGAAAACGGCGAGCACTATCGCTTCGCCTGGGACCAGGGCGATCGACTCACGCAACAGCAAGACCTCGATGGCAGTGCACGGCGTTATGCCTATGACGCGCTGGATAACGTGGTCTCCGTCGAATACGTCCCGCGGGATGACGCATCTCCTACCGTGCATCGCCTGCAACGCGACGCTGTTGGGCGTATGCGGATCAAGGAGACTGACGAGGGCCGAACCGAATACACCTACGACGCGTTGGACCAACTCACCGACGTCACCACCACCGACCGGCAAGGCAATGCTCAAGCACTGGGTTTTGCCTATGACGCGCTAGGCCAACTGACGTGCGAGCAGAGTGCTACCGGCAAGCTGCAACACCACTATGATGAACTCGGCAACTTGAGCCAGACGCAACTGCCCGATGGCCGCTGGCTCAACCGCCTTTACTACGGCAGCGGCCACCTGCACCAGATCAACCTGGACGGCCAAGTCATCAGCGACTTCGAACGCGACCGCCTGCATCGCGAAGTCCTGCGTACCCAAGGCCGGCTCAGTACTCGCCACGCCTACGACCGCAGCGGTCGCCTGCGAACGCGCACGCGTCAGTCTCAACTGTCGGCCACTGTACAAACGCACTACGAATACGACCCAGCCGACAACCTGATCGGTCGCGTCGAACCCCATCGCAACCATCGCCAACTGCTGCACTACGACGCCACCGGCCGCATCCTCGCCAGTCAGGGCAGCGTGAGAGGCCAACACGAAACCTTCGCCTACGACGCCGCCGCCAACCTGCTCGACGGCACCGGACTTGTGCGGGATAACCGACTGCTAACCTACCAGGACAAGCACTACCGATACGACGGCTTCGGCCGGCTGCTCGAAAAACGCAGCCGGGCGCGGGGCGTGCAACGCTTTGCCTACGATGCCGAACACCGCCTGATCGAAGTGCACAACGACAACGGCAACGTGGTGCGCATGACCTACGACCCACTGGGCCGGCGCGTAGCCAAAACCGAACACGACAGCCGCGGTTATCTACTCGGCGAAACCCGCTTTGAGTGGGACGGCTTGCGCCTGCTCCAAGAGCATCGGCATGGCCAGACCAGCCTCTATCTTTACGAAGAACACAGCCACGCACCGCTGGCCCGGGTGGACGGTACGGGCGAGCAGCAGCGGGTGCGTTACTACCACAACGACCTGAATGGGCTACCTGAAGAGCTGACCGAAACCGACGGGGGAACCGTGTGGAAGGCGCAGTATCGGGTGTGGGGGAACACGCTTGAAGAGGTGCGTGAGGCGCACTTTCTTGAAGAGCAGAACCTGCGGTTCCAGGGGCAATACCTGGACCGGGAGATCGGGCTGCACTACAACACGTTTCGGTTTTATGATCCGGATGTGGGGCGGTTCACGACGCCGGATCCGGTTGGGTTGGTGGGGGGGATAAATCTTTATGTGTATGCTCCTAACCCGTTCGGATGGGTGGATCCAAAAGGCTGGAGCTGCGTCCATGCTGATTCTGCGAGGCGCTTAAAATATAAAAAAATCAACGAGCGGTCACACGGTCAACCCGTGTTTTTGAACAATAGGGCACCGATCAAGCTTAAGTACATAACGCCAGATGTAGATAAACATAATGGAGGGTACTGGAAAGCAGCTGACAGCGTTAGAAACCTGGGCTCCAAGAGAACCAGGTCCGGTACGTTTGACGAAAACCTGAATCGAATAGGCGACTAGAGGCATGAAATATTCTTATCGGATAACAAAGTATGGTCACCTGGGCAGCGAGCGCCCAGATGATGAGTGGACCAGCTTTTATGATATTGGAAAAACCGTCTCGGAGGAGGAGTATCTGGCTGTCGAAACCGACTATGTACAAACGATAATTGCCATCTCTCGCTGCTTGCGCGTTTCCTCGCTGACAGTGAGTGGTCTTGAATTGAATTCGGATTGTGAGCCCTACACTGAAGGGCAAGAAATTGAAGTGGATGGGCTGGCATCTGTTGTTGAAGCTGTTTTGAGAGAAAGAATTTGGTGCAAGCTGAAGTCGTCAATATGTGAATTTCATTTTGGCTATGACTATTACATGTACCTGGTCTCTGAAGTTGATGCAGCCTCTTGCTTCCCACATGAAAAAAGCAAATTGAATTTTGAGGTTTTTCAATCGCCTTATATCGATCAGCAGGTTTGAAATCAGCGTTATTGCTTCAAACCACTACCAACCTCCCGCGCCAACGCAAATATCCCATCCATCCGCCAATGCTCATTGCGATGAGCCGGGTCCTGCGCCCACTCATCCCACCCCGAATCCCGCCGATATTGGCCCAACAACCCCGCCGCGCGCACTGCCTGCGCATCGGGGTGACGCAGTTGTTCGGCGTCCGGGTCGACGTAGAGTGCGTCGCTGCGGCAATACAGCTCGCACATGAAGCAGGTCTGGCACGCCTGTTGGTCGGCGATCCGGGGTTTGCCCTGGGGGCTCAGCGCCAGCACGTTGGTGGGGCACACGGTGACGCATTGGCCGCAGCCGTTGCAGAGGTCGGAGTAGATCAGTTCAATCACCAATAATTACCTCATTCTGTAGTGAGCGGGCTTGCCCCGCGCCGGGTGGCGAAGCCGCCCCGAATCCAGACGCCGCGGTGTATCAGCAAGGCCGAGGTGCCTGGGTTTGGGGCGGCTTCGCCACCCAGCGCGGGCAAGCCCGCTCACTACATGGGTTGTGTGGGGGTAGGGGGGATGGGGTCGAAACGTGTGTGCACCTGATCGACGCCGGATATGCGCAAGTGCGCGTCGTATAGGGCGCTTTGCTGCGGTGTGTCGCTACGCTGGTGCATGCCACGGCTTTCCTTGCGCTGCGCCGCTGCGGTGTAGCACCAGCGCGCCGTGGCGGCCATGGCGGCGGTTTCGCGGTCACGCAGGGGGTTGGTTGAGGGGGCGGTGGCGCGCACCTGATCCCAGATGTTGTCGAGTTCGCGCAGTGAACGGTCGAGTTGCGCGCCGCTGCGGAAGAGGTTTTTGTCCAGCGGGTGAACCTCGGCCTGGATGCGTTGAATCAACTGCGCGCTGCCGCCGGCAACGCCATCAAAGCCGCGCACTGCACCGTGATAAGCCGCGCGCTGCCTGGCCAGCCGCGCCGCTCCCCGCCCAGCCCACTGCCCCGTGGACAACGCCCACGCCGAGTTCTGCGCACCGCCCCCGGACGTCGCACCGGCAATCGGTTCACGGCTGGCCGCGTCGCCGGCGGCGAATACGCCGGGCACGCTGGTCTGGCAGTCGTCGTTCAGCAAACGCAAACCGCCCACCCCACGGATGGTGCCCTCGGGGTGCAAGGTCACGGCAAACCGCTGTCGATACGGATCAACCCCGTGCCGATCAAACGGCAGCATCAGGTTGGGCTGGATACTCGGCAGTTGTGCACGAATATCCGCAGGCACCCGATTCAAGCGGCAATACACCGGGCCGTTGAGCAGCGCCCGGGCCAAATCCTCGGTAAAGCCGGGGCCGCCGCTGATTGCCAAGGGCCGATCCGCTGCGTCGAAGTAGTCGCCGAAGCTGTACACCATCGAACGGGTCATGCTGCTGCCCGCCGCCGCGATGCAGTAGTAGTTGGAAAACTCCATGCCCGACAGTTCGGCACCGGCTTCGGCGGCCATCAGGTAGCCGTCGCCGGTGTTGGTGTGGTTGCCCAGCAGACGCGAGAGGAACGCGCAGCCGCCGGTGGCCAGTACCACCGCGCCAGTGCGGATCAACCAGTCGCCACCGGCCTGGCGCCGCCAGCCACGGGCACCGACCACGCGGCCGTTGTCGTCGCGCAGCAGTTCCAGGGCCGGGTGGTGGTCGAGGATCGTCACGCCGCTGTCGAGTACCCGGCGACGCAGGCCGCGCAGGTACTCCGGGCCGCGCAGGCCACGGTATTGGGTTTCGCCCTGGTCGTTTTGCGCGAAGGCGTAGTAGTCGCGCAGGCCCGGCAGGCTGGTCCAGGTGGTGTCGATGGCACGGGCCATCCAGCGTGCATCGGCCAGGCCGTAGGCGGTGGCCAGGCGTTTGTCGATGGCGGCTTCCCGCGCGCCCGGTGGCACCCACCAATGGCCGGGACCGGCCGTGGCGGTGACGCCGCTGGTGCCGCAGTAGCCCTTGTCCACCAGGATGACCTTGACCCCTTCGCGGGCCGCAGCGATGGCGGCCCAGGTGCCCGCCAAACCGCCGCCGACGATCACTACATCGCAGCTCAACTCAGTCATCTCAGCGGCCTCGGAAGTTGTACGCCAGGCGCGTGTAGTCATACGCACCGCCACAGCCGAACGGCGCGAACGGGCCGATTGGGCTCAGCTTGCGCCTGGAGAAGGGGCGGATGTGGGGCCTGCACCCGGCGTGGGTGCAGATGGGGTTGATCAGATGACGAAAAAACCATGGGTGCCGTCGCGGGCCAGTTGGGCCACCAGGCCGAATTCCCAATCCAGGTAGGCCTGCATGGCTTCCTTGGGGTTGTCGGTGCCTTCGTACGGGCGGCGATAGCGGTCGATGCGCGGCGAGGCAAGGTGGCTTTCACCTTCTTCCAGCGGCAGTTGCGCATTGATCCAGGCAGCGGTGCCGCCTTCGAGCAGGAACACTTGCTTGCCGGTGATGGCTTCGACTTCTGCCACCGCCAGGCGCGCCAACTGGCTGCTGCCGCAGGTCAGCACGTAACGCTCGGCCACGGGCGCCTCTGCCAGGGCAGCGGGTAGTTGCGCGCGCAGGACCCACCAGGCGCCGGGGATATGGCGTTTGACGTAATTGGCGCTGGCGGTGAAATCCAGCACCACGGTGTCGCCATGTGCCTGCCATTCGGCAAGGGTGTGCGGGCTGATCAACTCGGCTTGCGGCGGCGCCGGGACCGGTGCGACCCACGGCCCTTGCTCGCTGAAGTGCGCTGCTTGCAGGTCGTCCAGCACATGCACGTCCCAGCCCAGTTGCGCGAGCCAGGAGGCGGACATGTTGGCGCGCACACCGTCGTCATCCGCCAGCACGATCCGCGCCCCGCGCACGCTGGCGACGTGGTCGGTTTCCTGCACCAACTGGCCGCCCGGCGTGGAGCGTGCGCCCGGCAGGTGACCGGCTTCGAATTCTTCCGGGGTGCGCACATCGAACAGGTAGGTGGTGCGGTGCGCCTGTTGCTGCCAACTGTGCAGGTCAGCCAGCGTGGCGCGGCCGACTCGCGCCCTGTCGGCGACGCGGCGCGCATCGGCCGCGGCCACTTGGCGATGTTCTTCCGACGTCGGCGCAAAGCGGCGCGATTGGCCGTGGGCGAGTTTCTGCCCGGCCAGGGTCCAGCCGATGGTGCCGTTGCGCAGCGCCGACACCGGGTTGGCCACGCCGGCGTTGATCAGTGACTGCGTGCCGATGATGCTGCGAGTGCGTCCGGCGCAGTTGACGATGATGCGCGTGGCCGGGTCGGGCGCCAGTTCACGGGCGCGCAACACCAGTTCGGCACCGGGCACGCTGATGCCGGTGGGGATGCTCATGGTCTGGTATTCGTCGAAGCGGCGGGCGTCGAGCACTACCACGTCGGCGTTGCTGTCGAGCAGCGCCTGCACTTCTTCGGCGGCCAGGGACGGCGTGTGACGCTGGCTTTCCACCAGTTCGCCAAAGGCCTTGCTCGGCACGTTGACGTCGATGAACAGCTCGCCGCCGGCCTTGCGCCAACCGTCCAGGCCGCCGTCGAGCAGGCTGACCCGGGTGTAGCCCAGGGCAACCAGGCGCTCGGCGGCGCGGGCAGCCAGGCCTTCGCCGTTGTCGTACACGGTGACCTGGGTGTCACGCCGCGGAATGCGCGAGTACACCTCCAGTTCCAGCTTGGACAGCGGGATATTCGCGGCAAACAACGGGTGGGATTCGGCGAAGGGCGCCTCTTCACGCACATCGACCAGGGCGATTTCGTGACGGTCCAGCAGGGCCTGGCGGATCTGGGCGAAGTTCAGGGTCGATACGGTGCTCATAGGGCAGGGCTCTTTTCTTTGGACAAATCCCAGATGTTCGGGAGGAAGGCGTTGGAATAACCGGAGATAAACGGTTTCTCGCTGCCGTCGGGCTGATACACCGCACGGCGCACCGCGCCGATATTGGCGCCGTACACATGGATGCTGATGGACACCTGGTCGCTGTAGGCGTTGCTCACCTGGTGGATGTCACCGACCTTGGGCGACACCGCTTCAACCTGGCCGGGCACCAATTCAATCGGCTTGCCTTCGGCGACCAGGCTGCCGTCGGGCGCACGTGCGAAGCCTTGGGAAAACTCCGCGCCGCGCAACATGCCGATCAGGCCCCACACCCGGTGGTCGTGAATCGGCGTGCTTTGGCCCGGCCCCCACACGAAACTGACGATGCTGAAGCGCTGGCGCGAATCGGCGTGCAGCAGAAATTGCTGGTAGCGCTCGGGGTTGGGTTGGGCGAATTCATCCGGCAGCCAGTCATCATGGCTGACCAGTTGCGCCAGTAGCTTGCCGCCACGGTGCAGCAGGTCGCCTTCGCGTGGATTGCCGTCGATCAGTTCCGCCAGGGCGCCTATAAAGGCTCTGAGTCTTTCGGGGTGCTTGGCCTGGGTCATGGCAATTCCATCAGTCGGTGTTGATAGAAGTTATCTAAGCATAATGTTTATAGTTAATATGCTATTTTTTAATGATTAGCTTATAGCTGAAGGTAATTTAGAACTGGGTTGACTAGGCTTAGACGTTATCGATCACAGCGTGGACTATCCAGATAGCGTTCCTGCAACTATGCTTCGCACACATCTTAATGACTGATCTCTATGTGCGGCCCAAATGAAAATTGACGATATAGACGCCTTTGTCGAAGTGATCCGTTGCCAGTCCATCAGCCATGCCGCCGAATCCTTGCAACTGACCCAGCCCGCCATCACCCGTCGCGTACAGAACTTCGAGCAAGCGCTGGGGGTGGAACTGTTCGACCGTAATACCAAGCCGCTCAAACCAACGCTGATCGGCACCCGCGTGTATGAGCAGTGCCGGCTGATCCTGCGCGAGATGGATGCGCTGCGGGAACTGGTCGCCACCGACGCACCGCCCACCGGCCTGTTGCGCCTGGGTGTGCCGCAGACCATCGGCGACGTGGTGCTGCTGGATGCGCTCAAGCACCTGCGCACCGAATACGCCGACCTGCGCGCCCAGGTTGCCACTGGCTGGGGCAGCCAACTGGTCGGCAAGATCGAACGCGGCGAGCTGGATGCGGCGGCGGCGTTGTTCCCGGCAGGCAAGATCTTCCCCGACAACGTGGTCGGTGAGTCCATCGGCAAGATGGAGCTGGTGGTGGTGTGCGCCAAGGCGCAACTGCCAAAGAAGCCCTGCAAGCTGGCGGATGTGTATCAGAACGGTTGGATCTTGAACCCGGATGGCTGCGGTTTTCGCGCCGGGTTGCAGCGCACCTTGTCCGACCAGGGGCTGGCGTTGCGGGTGAACCTGGAAACCTTTGGCACCGAGCTGCAATTGGGCCTGGTGGCGGATGGTCTGGGCCTGGGTTTGGTGCCGCGGCCGCTGCTGGAGCGTAGCGTCCATCGCGAGCAACTGGCGGTGATGCCGCTCAAGGATTTCAAGCCGGTGATGGATTTGTGGCTGATCTATCCGCACTTCCTGGGCAACTTGCAGGGGCCGGTGGATGCGTTTGGCAAGTTGGTCGCCGCTTCCCTGCACAAGATCCGCGACGCCGCATAACCCCAGTGAAAGCGGCTTATTGTGGGAGCGGGCTTGCTCGCTCCCACACAGGCCTGCTCCCACATTCGTTCTGTGTTGTTGCCTGATTTTTTATGAAAAAAAATAATAATTAGCTTAGATTAAAATGTGCTTTTTATTATTTTTATCCATCCCCTAGGCTTGCCTGGAAGTCCTTAAGGCCATCCAGGAAGTTTTGCCATGAGCAGCGTCACCTCGATTTCCAACGTTTCCAGCAATGTCCGCCAGCGTGTCACTCCACAAGAATGGGAAGTGCGCGTCAAACTGGCCGCCGCCTACCGCCTGGCGGCCTTGTACAAGTGGACCGATCACATTTACACCCACTTCTCCGCCCGTGTCCCCGGCCCGGACGAGCATTTCCTGATCAACGCCTTTGGCCTGTTGTTCGATGAAATCAACGCCTCCAACCTGGTCAAGGTTGACCTCGACGGCACTATTGTCGACGACCCGACCGGCCTGGGCATCAACTACGCCGGCTACGTGATCCACAGCGCGATCCATGGCGCACGCCACGACTTGCAAGCGGTGTTGCACACCCATACCCGCGACGGCATTGCCGTGTCGGCGCAGAAGGACGGGTTGCTGCCGATCTCCCAGCACTCCATCGGTTTCTCCGGCCGCGTGGCGTATCACGGGTATGAAGGCATTGCCCTGGACCTGGACGAGCGCGAGCGACTGGTGGCGGACCTGGGCGACAAGAGCGTGATGATCCTGCGCAACCACGGCTTGTTGACCGCCGGCATCAGCGTTGAGCATGCGTTCCAGCAGCTGCAGCAGTTGGAGCGTGCGTGCAATATCCAGGTCGCGGCACAGGCGGCGGGGAATGCGGAGTTGATCTTTCCGCCCAAGGAGGTGGTGGAAAAAGTCGAGCAGCAGGCCAAGGCGCACGCCAGCGGTGAAGGCCCGGGCGTAGCGCGGCATTGGAATGCGCTGGTGCGGCAGTTGGAACGTACCGACACCGACTACAAAAACTGATTCTCGGCACGCAGCAGATCTAAAAATGTGGGAGTTGGCTTGCCTGCGATAGCATCAACTCGGTGCATCTGAACAACCGAGGTGTTTGCATCGCAGGCAAGCCAGCTCCCACATTGTTTTGCAGTGTTCTTGCTTATGCTACTTGCTGGGCCTGCTCGCGCTCGGCAATCAACTGGCGGGTGAGGGGGATCAGGCGCTTGCCGTAATCGATGGCATCGTTCAGTGGATCAAACCCGCGAATCAGGAACGTAGTGATGCCCAGGTCGTAGTAGTCCACCAAGGCTTCGGCGACTTGCTCGGCGGTGCCCACCAGCGCAGTGGAGTTGCCTTGGGCGCCAAGCAGCCCGGCAATCCCGGTCCACAAGCGCTTATCCAGCCGCGATCCCTGCGCCGCTGCTGCCAGCAAGCGGCGCGAGCCTTCGTTCGGCGGTTCACGGCGCACAAAACCATTTTTCTCGGCCAGTGCGGTGGCCTGTTGCAGGATGCTGTCAGCCCTCTCCCAGGCAAGCTCTTCGGTCTCGGCGAGGATCGGTCGCAACGACAGGCTGAAGCGAATCGTACGCCCGTGCTTGGCCGCTTCGGCGCGCACCTGGGTGACGATCTCGCGCACTTGTTCGTAGGTTTCACCCCACAGCGCATACACGTCGGCATGTTTGCCGGCGACGGCAATGGCGGCAGCGGACGAGCCGCCGAAGTACAGTGGGATATGCGGCTGTTGCGGCGACTTCACCGTGGAGTGCGCGCCTTCGACCTGGTAGTAGGTGCCTGCGAAATCAAACGGCTGCTCGCTGGTCCATTCCTGGCGCACCACGCTCAGGTATTCGTCGGTGCGTGCGTAGCGTTCGTCCTTGCCGATATGGCTGCCATCGGCGCGCAGTTCGCGGTCGTCACCGCCGGTGATGATGTGCACGGCGGTGCGCCCGCCGTTGAACACGTCGAGGGTGGTGAACTGGCGTGCCGCCAACGTCGGTTGGGCGAAGCCGGGGCGGTGGGCGATGAGAAATTGCAGTTTCTCTGTGACGCTGGCGGCGTGGGAGGCAATCAGCGTGCTGTCCGGGCTGTTGGAGTGGAACGCCACCAGGGCGCGGTCGAAGCCGGCCTCTTCGTGGGCGCGGGCCACGGTCTCGACGTAATCCGGTTGCAGGGTTGGGCCGCTGCGCGGGTGGATCTCGGAAGCGTGGTGGCCGCCAATGTAGCCGATGAATTCAATGCTCATGGTCTGTCCTTCTATCGTGCGGGAGGGCACCTCCACCGGGCAGGGGGTCGGTTGTTCGCGTCCAAAGTAGGGGCAGGGGGCGGGGCTGTAAAATGCCGTTTGGTTCTAACCTAATTATTAAAATGTTGAATCATATTTTGTGACATGTATCAGTATTTTGCATTTTTGGCGGGTCAGGTCATTTCTCCCAAGCTTTGGGCAGGTGGTAGAGATTGTGTGGGGCTTGCGCGCGCATTGCAGTATCCTCCGCGACCCGCTTATCAATGATTCCAAGACAGATGACAGGACAAGACATGCAGGTGATGCTTTCGTCGATTCTCGACGAAGTGCGCCCACTGATCGGCCTCGGTAAAGTCGCCGACTATATCCCCGCGCTGGCCGACGTGCCGGCCAATCAATTGGGGATCGCCGTGTACGGTAACGACGGTACGGCCTACTGTGCAGGTGACGCTGAAACACTGTTTTCGGTGCAGAGTATTTCCAAGGTATTCAGCCTGGTGCAGGCCATCGACCATGGTGGCGAAACCATCTGGGAGCGCCTGGGCCACGAGCCATCGGGGCAGCCGTTCAACTCGCTGGTGCAGCTGGAATTCGAACGTGGTCGGCCGCGCAATCCCTTTATCAACGCCGGTGCGTTGGTGATCTGCGACATCAACCAGTCGCGCTTCGCGGTGCCGATCCTGTCGATGCGCGATTTTGTCCGGCGGCTGTCGGGCAACCCGCAGATCCTGGTCAACAGCACTGTCGCCGAATCGGAAGCCCAGCACGGCGCACGCAATGCGGCCATGGCCTATCTGATGAAATCGTTCGGCAACTTCCACAACGATGTGGACGCGGTGCTGCACAGCTACTTCAACTATTGCGCGCTGCAAATGAGTTGCCTGGATCTGGCCAAGGCGTTCAGCTTCCTGGCCAACGAAGGCGTGAGCGCCCACAGCGGCGAACAGATCCTCACCGCGCGCCAGACCAAGCAGGTCAACTCGATCATGGCCACCAGCGGGCTGTATGACGAGGCGGGCAACTTTGCCTATCGCGTAGGCTTGCCCGGCAAGAGCGGCGTAGGCGGCGGGATCGTTGCGGTGGTGCCTGGGCAGTTTACGGTGTGCGTGTGGTCGCCGGAGTTGAACGCGGCGGGGAATTCGCTGGCGGGGATCAAGGCGTTGGAGTTGTTGAGCGAGCGGATTGGCTGGTCGGTGTTCTGACAGTTCGGGGATTTGCGGTCACTGCCGTAAATCCCCTTGAAGCTTAGGCTTTGCGCGGCTTCATAAACAGATCCAGCATCAAGAACAACGCCCCGACGGTGATTGCGATGTCGGCGAGGTTGAACACGCCGGTATGCGTCGGTCCCACATTCAGCACCATGTAGTCGACCACGTGGCCGTCACGGAAGACGCGGTCGATCAGGTTGGCGATACCGCCCAGGGCAATGGCGTAGAGCGGCAAGACCTTGCGCAACGGTTGGCTCCAGTTGGACAAGGACCAGCCCATCGCCCAGGCCACCACGATTGCCACGCCGACGATAAAGATCAGTTGTTTGACCTGAGGCGGCAGCGCCGCGCCCAGGCTCAGGAACGCGCCTGGATTCAGGCTCAGTTCCAGCGCCAGATTGAACGGGTTGGAGCCGAATTTGAAACTCCGGGTTTGCAGCGACACCAGGGCCAGCAGTTTGACCAGTTGGTCCACGGCAATAAAGGCGATGCCCGCGAGGAGGGCGAAGGTGCGGCCGCGCAGTAGGGATGACGTGCTCAAGCGGTAACTTCCTGTTCCGGGTCTGTGAGAGGGCGCCAGAAGATAGCCCAGGCGCTTTGTGGCGTCTATGTCCTGCCCGCACGGATCTCTCTTGCAAACGCGTTGTGTCGTGAGCGGGCGTTGTTGCAGTGCTCGAGAGCGCTGAGCCATTCAGCTCGTAGCCTGGAATAACAGGCCCTGATATTTAAATGTGGGAGCTGGCTTGCCTGCGATGACAGTGTGTCAGCCAGTCTACCTTTAACTGACCCACCGCATTCGCGGGCAAGCCCGCTCTCACAGTGGATCGGTGTTGCTGGATAGTGAGTGTTCGGCTGAAGATCGCCCAGGCACTGCCAGCTCCCACATTTGATCTGATTGGTCATGAGGGCTGTGTTTTCCCCAAACAAAAAATGCGCCCCTGAAGGCGCATTTTTTGTTCGGTCCGCTATCGCCTGTCAGGCAATCGCATCCCATGCACGATCCCCGTGCTCGTCCTTGATCCGGGTCGGCAGGCCCATCACATCCAGTGCTTTCAGGAACGGCTCGGCCGGCAGTTCTTCAACGTTGGCCATGCGTTGCACGTCCCACTCGCCACGGGCTACCAGCAGCGCTGCGGCCACCGGCGGAACGCCTGCGGTGTAGGAGATGCCCTGGCTGTCGGTCTCGGCAAACGCTTCTTCGTGATCGGCTACGTTGTAGATGAACACTTCGCGTGCCTTGCCATCCTTGGTGCCCTTGACCAGGTCGCCGATGCAGGTCTTGCCGGTGTAGCCGGGCGCCAGCGAAGACGGGTCGGGCAGTACGGCCTTGACCAGTTTCAACGGCACGACTTCCAGGCCTTCGGCGGTGGTGACCGGTTTTTCGGAGAGCAGGCCGAGCTTGTTCAGCACGGTAAACACGTTGATGTAGTGTTCGCCGAAGCTCATCCAGAAACGCACGTTGGGCACGTCGAGGTTTTTCGACAGCGAGTGCACTTCATCGTGGCCGGTCAGGTACAGGTTCTGCGAACCGACAACCGGCAGGTCATCGGTGCGTTTGACTTCGAACATGGTGTTGCTGGTCCACTGGCTGTTCTGCCAGCTCCACACCTGTCCGGTGAATTCGCGGAAGTTGATTTCCGGGTCGAAATTGGTGGCGAAGTATTTGCCATGGGAGCCGGCGTTGACGTCGAGAATGTCGATCGAATCAATGCGGTCGAAATGCTGTTGCTGCGCCAGCGCGGCATACGCGTTGACGACACCTGGGTCGAAGCCCACGCCAAGGATGGCGGTGATGTTCTTCTGTTTGCACTCTTCCAGGTGGTTCCATTCGTAGTTGCCGTACCACGGCGGGGTCTCGCAGACCTTGCCCGGCTCTTCGTGGATGGCGGTGTCGAGGTAAGCCACGCCCGTGTCGATGCAGGCCCGCAGGACCGACATGTTGAGGAACGAGGAACCGACGTTGATGACGATCTGCGATTCGGTCTCGCGGATCAGGGCCTTGGTCGCTTCCACGTCCAGGGCGTTCAGCGCGAAGGCTTTGATTTCGGCGGGTACTTTGAGGCTACCCTTGGCCTTGACGCTGTCGATGATGGCCTGGCATTTGGAGATGTTGCGCGACGCGATAGCAATACGACCGAGTTCGTCGTTGTGCTGCGCGCACTTGTGGGCCACCACCTTGGCGACACCTCCTGCACCAATGATAAGAACGTTCTTTTTCAATTGCTTTCTTTCTCCTATATCCGCCAGCTTACGAAAGGCTGGACAGGTAGTCGTCGTAACCAAATTCACGAACCACCTCGACTGTACCGTCGAGTTGTTTCACTACGATGGACGGCATTTTCAGGCCGTTGAACCAATTTTTCTTGACCATGGTGTAGCCCGCGGTGTCGATGAACGACAGCCGATCGCCGATGGCCAGCGGACGATCAAATTGGTACTCGCCGAAGATGTCCCCGGCCAGGCAGGATTTGCCGCACACCATCACGGTGTGTTCGCCATCGCTCGGCGCCAGCTTGGCGTTGAGGCGATAGATCAGCAGGTCCAGCAGGTGGGCTTCGATGGAGCTGTCTACCACGGCGAGGTTCTTGCCGTTGTAGAGGGTGTCGAGCACGGTGACTTCCAGGGAGGCGCTGTTGGTGATCGCCGCTTCGCCGGGTTCCAGATAGACCTGCACGCCGTACTTGGCGGAGAACGCTTTCAAGCGGGCGCAGAACGCGTCCACGTCATAGTCGTCGCCGGTGAAATGGATGCCGCCGCCGAGGCTGACCCACTCGACTTTGTGCAGCAGCGCGCCGAAGCGTTCTTCGATGGTGCCGAGCATTTTGTCGAACAGGCTGAAGTCGCCGTTCTCGCAGTTGTTGTGGAACATGAAGCCGGAGATCTGCTCGATCACGCCTTCGATCTTCACCGGGTCCCATTCGCCCAGGCGGCTGAACGGACGCGCCGGGTCGGCCAGCAGGTAGTCGGAGCTGCTGACCTGGGGGTTCACGCGCAGGCCGCGGGTCTTGCCTGCGGAACGTTCGGCAAAGCGCTGCAACTGGCTGATGGAGTTGAAGATGATCTTGTCGCAGTTATCCAGCATCTCTTCAATTTCATCGTCAGCCCAGGCCACGCTGTAGGCGTGCGCTTCGCCTTCGAACTTCTGGCGGCCGAGCTTGAGCTCGTACAGCGACGACGACGTAGTGCCGTCCATGTATTGCTGCATCAGGTCGAACACCGACCAGGTGGCGAAGCACTTGAGCGCCAACAGGGCCTTGGCGCCGGACTGCTCGCGCACGTAAGCAATCTTCTGCATGTTGACCAGAAGCTTCTGTTTATCGATGAGGTAGTACGGCGTTTTGATCATTTTTGAGAGCCTGCGGCGGTGCCTGCCAAAAAAGGACACGCATTGTGCCCGCACTTGGGGCGAATCGGAAGGTTAGTGGGCGGAATTTGCTGCCCTTGGTTTACGAGCGTAGCGCAGGTGTATGACTGTCCGTGCAGCGACAGCGTTTTTGTAGTGAGCGGGCTTGCCCCGCGCCGGGTGGCGAAGCCGCCCCGAATCCGGGCACCTGGGTCTTCCTGCATCACCCGCCATTTTGAACGGTGTATGCCTGTTCCAGCCTGCAAACCCAATCTCCTGTGTGGAGCTGTCGAGCTTAGGCGAGGCTGCGAAAGCGGCGGCACGGCAGGCAGAGATGTCGCCTGATCCGCCGCCTTCGC
>NZ_JAPFHC010000037.1:0-63316 GCF_059803535.1 Pseudomonas sp. RP-B7 | reverse complement strand
CCCCCCCCCCCCCCCCCCCCCCCCCCCCCCCCCCCCCCCCCCCCCCCCCCCCCCCCCCCCCCCCCCCCGCTCCCACAGTTGGATTGCATTTCACCTCTGAAATCAGCGTACGCCTTCGGCTCGCAGCGCAGCCGGGGTGTAGTCCGCGGCCTTGGCGTTGAAGCCGAACACGAAGCTGCTCTTCTCCTCGTTCTTCATGCCCAGGGCGATGTAGCGCCCGGCGATGATGTCGTACAGGGTTTCCACGGTGTAGGCCGGGGTCTGGTGGTTGTAGTAGAACTGCGCATGCCCTTCGGCGACCCGCCACAGTTGGCCACGACCGTCATAGTGATCCACCAGCGCCACCTGCCAGCTGTCTTCGTCGATGTACATGTGGCGCTTGGCGTAGATGTGCCGCTCGCTGGGCTTGACCGTGCCGACCACTTCCCACACCCGGTGCAGTTCGTAGCGGGTCAGGTCCTGGTTGATGTGGCCGGCCTTGATGATGTCGTCGTACTTGAGTGTCGGCTGGTCCAGCTTGTAGCTGTTATAGGGGATGTACATCTCCTTCTTGCCCACCAGTTTCCAGTCGTAGCGGTCGGGTGCACCGGAGAACATGTCGAAGTTGTCGGAGGTGCGCAGGCCGTCGGACGCGGTGCCCGGCCCGTCATACGCCACTTGCGGGGCGCGGCGTACGCGGCGTTGGCCGGCGTTGTAGATCCACGCCAGGCGCGGCTCTTTCACCTGGTCGAGGGTTTCGTGCACCAGCAGCACGTTGCCCGCCAGGCGTGCCGGCGCGGTCACCGACTGCTTGAAGAAGGTCAGCACGTTGGCGGCCTTGGCCGGGTCCATGTCGGGGATCAGTTGCGGCACCGCCACCTCTTCTTCGAAGCGGATCGGCGTATAGCTGCCATTGGTCTGCGGTGTGGCCTGGGTGATGATGCGGCGCAGGTTGCCACCGTGGTAGCGGGTGATGTGGTTCCACAGCACTTCCACGCCGTTCTTGGGGATCGGGAACGCGTAGTAGCGGTTGCCGGTGAAGTTCTCCAGGCCGTTGCCGTCGTTGATTGGCTTGACGTTGAGCGCGCTGCGCTTGATCGACTCGTAGATCTCCGGCGGCAGGTTGACCGTGCGGTGGCTCGGGTACACCGGGATCTTGTAGGTCTCGGGGTAGCGCTTGAACATCGCCACCTGGCCTTCGGAGAGTTTGTCCTTGTACTTGTCGACGGTGGCGGCGGTGATCACGAACAGCGGTTTTTCACTGGCGAACGGGTCGGCGAGGAAGCCTTTGCTGTCCACCGCGCCGGCGTTTTTCGGGATGCCGCCGGTCCAGGCCGGGATCGAGCCGTCGGCGTTGCCGGCTTTTTCGGCGCCGATCGGGGTCAGGCTGGTGCCGAGTTTGTCGGCTTCCTGCGGCGATACGGCAGCCATGACATTGGCAGCCAGCAAACTCAGAGCCAATACAGCAAGTGTCTTACGCATGGATTCTTGTCCTTCTTTAAGCCAGATCAGAAGTTCACGCCAAAGCTGAGGGCGAGGAAGTCACGGTCGGTGAGGGTGTTGTAGTCGCCACCAAAAAAGTCGGTGTAGCTCAGGCTGGCGGTGTAGGTGCTGCGGTAGTCCGCATCCACGCCGACGCTGATGGCCTTGGCGCCTTTGTTGAACAGGCCGTTGGGGCCGTAGCCGGCGACGTCGTGGGACCACGACAGGTTGGGCTTGAGGTTCACCCCGAACAGCGCGTTGTTGTAGTCAAGGATCGCCCGGGCGCGGTAGCCCCAGGAATTGGCCGTGACAAAACCGTCGGTGTCGCCCTGGAAACCGTAGGCGCCGTAGACCGAGTCACGGCCGTAACGCAGCTTGGATTTGTCTTCCAGCCCGGCGACGTGCACGAAGGCCGCCTCGCCCACCAGGGTCAGGCGTTCGGCGCCCAGCACCTGGTCGAAGAACTGGGTCATGGTGCTTTGGATCTGGGTGATTTCCTTGCGGCGGTAGCCTTTGTTGTCGTCGCCGAAGTTGCTGCGGATCGGTGAGGCCGCCTGGCCGGCCACCGGGTTGATCAGGGCCAGGGTCAGGTCGGTGGTGTTGAGTTGCACCGGGGCATTCGGGCGGTAGCTGATTTCGCCGGTCCACGCCGTGCCGGTCGGCAAGGTGGTGGAGAAACTGGCGCCGAACAGACGAATGTCCTCGGGGTAGTCGAGGTAGTACTGACCACGGCCGAGCATCAGGCTCTGGACCAGGCCCGAGCCAGTGCCGGGCGCGATACCGTTGGCGGCGCCAGCGATGGCGCCGAGCCGGGCCAGCGTGGTGTTGTTGGTGATGGTGCCGACGGTCGGGGTACGGCTGTGATAGTTCATGAAATACAGCCCGTACTCGGTGTCATCCCCCAGCCAGCGCAGGGCCGCACCGAACTGGCCGCCGTCACGCGCATCGCGGTCCCGTGCGCGCTGCACAATCACGCCCTCGCGCGTCACTTCAAAACCCTGCCCGAAGGCTGCGGCCACTGGCTGCAACGGCGCAATCGCCGGGTTGCCCACGGTGTAGTTGCCATTACAGCCATGGGCCGCAACGTCGCCACCAAAAAACGTACCGCAGTTATCCAGCACGGTGTTCTGCCAGTTCAACTGGTAGAAGCCTTCCACCGTCAGCTGGTTGGTCAGGCTCTGGGAAGCGAACAGCATGTTCACCGGGATCAGCCCTTCCTTGATCTCCGCGCCAGGGCGACGGAAGGCGGAAACGTCGATGGGGTTGATGCTGTTGATGGAGTTGCCGATGAAGGTGCTTTCGCCCCAGCTGACCACCTGCTTGCCCAGGCGCACGTTGCCCGGCTGATCGCCAATCGAATAGTTGTGATAGACGAAGGCATCGAGCAACTCGTAGCCGGACGAGCGCGCGCCTTCATCGCGGTGGTGGTTGCTGATCTGTTTGAATTCGCGGTCTTCGTCCTGCAACTCGAAGTCGTACCAGTACTTGCCGCGCACAAACATGCCGCTGTCACCGTACTTGAGTTCCAGGTCGTGCAGGCCCTTGAAGATCTTGGAGAAGGTTTCGCCCTTCTTGAAGTTCAGCCGTCCGTCATCCCCGGTAGACGCCTGCCCGGTGCCGCCATTGACGGTGCCCACCAGTTTCTTATCGGCATCGCGCATGCCCCAGCTCGCGCCGACCGACAGCGAGGAGTCGAATTGCCCTTCGATCTCGCCAATGTTGAACGAAACAGCCTGCGCCTGCGCACAGCAACCCAGTGCAACCGCAGCGGCCAGCGCCTGTGGCGTGAAGATGGCGCGCATTGTTGTTTTTGTCATGCGTCTTCCCCGGTGAGTGACAGAAGGCCCCACCCTACTGCCGCGCAACAGGAGCGATAAGCGCACCAAGGAGGGATTCGTGTTGTCGCTCGAAAGGATTAGCGGCCGCCCAGGCAGCGGGTTTGGAGGCAGGTATGGATCGAATGGATGGCGGCTTATCAGGCCAATGGATAGCACCCCGGCAACTGTTGCGGTATCGGTAACAGTCCTTGTCCTGAAGCGCTATTACTCATTCTGTTACAACCGACTATTCTTACCGGGCTTGCAGGGCACAACGCCCGCTTCCGCTACTGGGAGAAAAGCCAGATTCAATGGGATTGATGCCTTTTATCAATCTGTTACCGGTGTTCACTGACGTGGATTTGTAGCTCCTTGATCCAACGTCTTACTTCGGCCGCTGCCTATGCAGCGGCCTTTTTTATGCGCGCAATAAAACGGGGCGCCCTTGGCGCCCCGCACGATTCACTGCTGTTGGAGCAATGATCAGAGGCTGTACTTCTGCAAGTTGGCCATCATCTCCTTCAACGCCTCGATATTGTCCTTGGGGTGGGCGGCGCCCTCGAAGTCGCAGATCTGCTGCCAGTGCGCGGCGACGTCATCCGGGGAAAAACCGGCTTCAGGATCGAACCCCACGCCAAGGCTGCGCTCCCAGCGGGTCTTGCCGATCCAGCCGCCGCCCACTTCAAACAGGCCGGCCGTTTCCTCGCACGCGGCACTGCCCAGGTACACCACCAGCGGGCTGACCAACTCCGGCTTGAGCCGCTCGAACACCTGCGGCGGAATCAGGCCTTCGGTCATGCGTGTGCCGCCGGTGGGCGCGATGGCGTTGACCAGGATGTTGTTCTTGCGCCCTTCCAGCGCCAGGGTGCGGGTCAGGCCATACAGGCCGAGCTTGGCCATGCCGTAGTTGGACTGGCCGAAGTTGCCGTAGATGCCCGAGGTGGACGCGGTGAAGATCACCCGTCCATACCCTTGCTCACGCATGTGCGGCCAGGCAGCGCGGGTGACTTTGTAGGCGCCTTCGACATGCACCCGGTAAACCAGGTCCCAGTCGCTGTCGTCCATTTTGTGGAAGGTCTTGTCGCGCAGGATGCCGGCGTTGTTGACCACCACATCGATGCGGCCAAACACCTCCAGTGCGTGCTGCACGATCTTGTCACCGTCGGTGACAGAGTCGTGGTTGGCTTCGGCAATACCGCCAGCGGCGCGGATTTCGGCGACCACGCGGTCGGCCGCCGAGGCGTTGGCACCTTCGCCCTGGGTCGAGCCGCCCAGGTCGTTGACCAGCACCTTGGCCCCGTGGCGGGCGAACAGCAGCGCATGGGCCCGGCCCAACCCGCCGCCGGCTCCGGTGACGATCACGACCTTATCCTGGAACTGCACTGACTCACTCATACCGAACTCCGCTGGCGACAATGGGAATGGCATGAGTGTCAGGCACCCGGCCTCTGGTCACAATAAAGTCGGCCAGGGCTGAATGGTGCGCGATAAGGCTGGGGGATGATGGCCGGTGCGCCGTTGACGTCAGCTTGTGTGGGAGCGGGCTTGCTCGCGAAGGCGGTGTTTCAGTCGACACCTATTTCGTCGATCCACCACTTTCGCGAGCAAGCCCGCTCCCACACAAGCCCGCTGCCACCAGTTGTTGAACTGGGTGCCTTCAGGAGTAAGCCAGATAGGACATCGGGCCGGCGATCCGCTCACGAAACGCCAGGTAATGCTTGAGCACCTGCACCGGCGCCTCGATCTGCGGGTAGTGGCCGATATTGGCCAGCAGCACCGTATCCGCATGGGGGATCAGCTGCTGATAACGCGCCACCATATGGACACCGGAAATCGGATCAACCTCGCCGTCGATCACCCGCAGGGGCACCTCGTCACGCTGCATCGCTTCCAGCCATCGCTCGCGCAGGCGACGGCGCTGGGGCACGTAGGCGATCAGTTTATGCAGCACCCGCGTGCCATCGTTGCAGCTGATCAACTGCCAGAAATCATCCAGGGCACTTTCGCTGGGACGTGTATGCGGACCGAAAATCTGGCCGAAGCTGTCGGACAACGCGCTGCGCCCAAACGCGCGACCGATCATCCAGCCCAGGGGGCTGAGCAGGAGCTTCTGCACCAGCGCCAGCCGGTGGGTTTCGGGGAACAAGCCGCCGTTGAGAAACACGCAACTGGCCATCTGGAAACGCGCTTCGTAATGCCGCGCGAGCAGTTCCTGGGCGACGCTGTCGCCGTAGTCATGGGCCAGCACGTGCACCGGCTGGTCCACACCCAAATGCTCCAGCAAGGCTTGCTGCAAATCCGCCTGCTCCAAGAGGCAGTACTCATGGTCGAGGGGTTTGTCCGATTCGCCAAAGCCGAGCATGTCGCAGGCGATCACCAGGTTGCGCTGGGCCAGGGGTTGCCACAGGTAGTGCCAGTCCCAGCTGGCGGTGGGGAAGCCGTGGATCAGCAGCAGCGGTTCGCCCTGCCCCGCCACCCAATAACGGATGGTATGGCCACGGAAGACGAAGCTCTGGCCGCGCTTGTGCCAGGCAGTGAGCGGGATCTCGGCGAGTGGCATCAGGTTTTATACCCAGGGTCGAGGCTGTCCAACTTACGCAGCAACGCCGGCCAGGCCAGCGCGCCCCCCATGCCTTGTGCACTCTTGGTCACGGCCGCCACCATCGCCTTGGCCCCGGCAAGAATCTGCGGGCCGATAGGGATCAACTCGGCCCCGCCGTTCTGCGCCAGCACCTGGATGTCGCAGGCCCGCTGGAAGGTGAACATCATCAGGAAGGTGTCGGCAATGCTGGCGGCGCAGGTGAGCAGGCCGTGGTTGTGCAACATCAGGAAATTGTTATCACCGAGGTCGGCCTGCAGGCGGGCCTTCTCTTCATGGTTCAGCGCCACGCCTTCGTAGGCGTGGTAGGCCAGGCTCGACAGCACGAAAATCGATTGCTGGCTGATCGGCAGCACGCCCTGCTTCTGCGCCGCCACTGCGACACCGGACGCGGTGTGGGTGTGCAGCACGCAGGTGACGTCGTGGCGGACTTCGTGGATCGCGCTGTGGATGGTGTAGCCCGCCGGGTTGATCTCGTAGGGGCTGTCCATCAGCTTGTTGCCGGCCTGGTCGACCTTGACCAGGCTCGACGCGGTGATCTCGTGGAACATCAGCCCATACGGGTTGATCAGGAAGTCATCGGTGCCCGGCACCTTGGCCGAGATGTGGGTAAAGATCAGGTCATCCCAACCGTGCAACGCCACCAGGCGATAGCAGGCTGCCAGGTCGACACGGGTCTGCCATTCGGCAGCGCTGACCTGGCCTTGGACATTTTGCGGCGATAGAACCGGGGCTAAGCTCACGGTGATGACCTCCTTGGCGCACTTTCTTATTGTTTTTTTGAGTGATGGGCCAGTCTAGTCAGACGTCCCAGTCGTCGTAGTTGCCTTGGCAGCCAGCTTGATGACCGTACGAGTCAGCTTTGAGAATAGTTGAAACCTGCGCAAATGGCGTCAGAGAAGCGCCGCCAATAAAGGCGCGGCAAACAGGTTGAGCAGCCCGGTCAATACCATCACCAAACCGGCAACCGAGCCTTCTTCACCGCCCACTTCATGTGCCCGGCTGACCCCGGCGCCATGGGCCCCCACACCAAACAATGCGCCACGCGCCAAGGGCGTGCGCAGCGGCAGCCACTTGAGCAACACGCCACCGAGCATCGCACCGAATACGCCGGTGAACATCACGAACACGGCGGTGAGTTCCGGCACGCCGCCCAAGTCGGACGACACCGGCATGGCAAACGGTGTGGTGATGGAGCGCGGCACCAGGGACATTGTCACCGCGCTGTCCAGCGCCAGCGCTTTGGCCAGGCCGAACGAAGTGCCGATGGAGGCCACGCTGCCGGCGACCATTCCCAGCAGCAACGCCGACCAGTGCCGCGCCAACAGGCGGCGCTGTTGCCAGATCGGCACGGCGAATGCCACGGTGACCGGCCCCAGCACCAGCATCAGCCAGTGGGTATCGGCGGCGTATTCGGCGTAGGCGGTGTGCATCGGCACCGCCACCGCCAGCAAGAGCACCGGCACCAGAATCAGCGGCGACAACAGATAGCGCCCGGTGCGCCGGTAGATCCAGCGGCTGAAGATGTACGCGCCCAGGGTCAGGGCGAGCCAGAACACCGGCATCAGTTCAAGCTTCATGGCGCAGCCTCCAGCGGCAGACGATCTCAACGGTGAACGCCGTCACCAACATCACCGCCAAGGTGCTCACGCCGATCACCAGCAGGATGCGCCAGCCCTCGTTGCGCAGCAGGCCGCCGTAGTCCAGCAAACTCATCAAGGCCGGAATAAAGAACAGCAGCATCTCGGCCATCAACACGCCAGCGCCCAGTTGCAGGGCGGCGGGCTTGACCAGGCCGCTGGCGAACGTTGCCAGGAGCAGGCCCAGACCGACGACACCACCAGGGATAGGCCAGGCGAACCACACGGCCAGTTGGCAGCCGAGAAAGTAGATGGCCAGCAACACAACCAATTCAATAGACAGACGGGTGAAACGTTTCATGGGCTTTGGGTCCTCGCAAGCGCCCATTTTAAAGAGGCCACCCCCATACCCAAAGCGAATTGTTAGACTGTCAACTATTCCAAACCGGAATTGAGAGCATGGAATTCAAACAGCTGCGCAGCTTTGTAGAAGTCATCCACCGGGGCGGTTTTACCCAAGCCGGTAAAACCTTGCACATCAGCCAATCCGCCGTGAGCAAACAGGTGGCGCAATTGGAGCACAGCCTTGGCACACCGTTGCTTGAGCGCACCGGCTCGCACGTGCGCCTGACCGCCACCGGCGCCGTGGTATTACAGCGCGCCGAGGCGATGCTGCGCCTGCAAAGCGAGTTGCTCAGTGAGCTGGACGACATGCAGCAACTGGCCCGCGGCGAGCTGCGCCTGGGCTTGCCGCTGCTGGCGGGGGATACGTTGTTCGCCGGGCTGTTTGCCGAGTATCGCAAGCGTTACCCCAACGTCACTATCCAGTTGCTGGAGGGCGGCAGCCGCACTATCGAACAGGCGATCCTCAACGGTGAGCTGGATGTCGGTGGCAGCCTGATGCCCAACGACCCGGCCTTCGCCTGGCAAGCCTTTTGCGACGAGCCTTTGGACGCCCTGCTGCCGATGGATCACCCGCTGGCGGAAAACGCCCAGGTGCGCCTGGAGGAATTGGCGGACACGCCATTCCTGATGTACCAGCGCAGTTTTGTGCTGAACGACCGGCTGATGCAGGCGTGCAAGCAAGTGGGTTTTACCCCGAAGGAAATCGGCCGCAGTGGCCAGGCGGATTTTCTCGTGGCCTTGGTCGCGGCCGGTCAAGGCGTGGTGCTGCTGCCCAGCGTGGTCGCCCGTGGGCTGGTGCGACCGGGCGTGGTGCGCCTCACGCTCAAGGCGCCGGACTTCCTGCGCTGGGACATTGCATTCATCTGGCGTGAGGGCGCCTATCTGTCGAGAGCCGCCCAGGCCTGGCTGGCGTTGTTGCGCGAGTATCCGGTCAGCCGCGCAGTGCAGTGACCAGCTCGGCCAACCAGGGCTCGGCGTCGGCCTCGGGGGTGACGCTTTCGCTGGCGTCCAGGCGCAACATCGGCAGCACTTCGCGCACGCCCAGTTCGCCGAACAGTTCACGCATTTGCTCGCCGCCGCCGCAGAAGGTGTCGCCGTAGCTGGCGTCGCCCAGGCCGATCACCGCACCGGGCAGACCGCGCAAGGTGGCGGGCAGTTGGTCACGCAGGGCCGAATACAGGGGTTGCAGGTTGTCGGGCAGCTCACCCATGCCGGTGGTGGACGTCACCGCCAGAAACGCTTCGGGCGCGAAAGCCTGTACGTCCGCCAGGGTGGCGCGCGGGTTGTACCAGGCTTCAAAACCGGCGGCGTTGAGGATACCGGCGGCGTGGCGGGCGACTTCTTCAGCCGTGCCGTAGACCGAGCCGGAAAGGATGGCGACTTTCATCAATCTGATCCTGTAGTTGAGTGAAAGGCTGGGATATTAGCAGTTGTCACAAATATTTCAGCGGGCCCGGTGAAACATTCAACCGTTGCCATAAACTCAAAGCTCCCAAAACAAGCCATGGACCGCTCAATGATCAACGCAAAGCTGATGCAAATGGTTGTCAACGCTTCCAACGACGGGATTGTCGTCGCCGAGCGCGAAGGCAAGGACAAGCCGATAATCTACGTCAACCCGGCATTCGAGAAGCTGACCGGCTACCACCTGGATGACATCCTGTACCAGGATTGTCGCTTCCTGCAGTCAGGTGACCGCGACCAGCCGGCGCTGATGGCGATTCGCGAGGCGCTGGACAGTGGCGGTTCGTGCCGGGAAATCCTGCGCAACTATCGTCAGGACGGCAGTCACTTCTGGAACGAATTGTCGTTGTCGACGGTGTACAACGAGGCCGACAAGCAGACTTATTTTGTCGGTGTGCAAAAAGATGTGACCTTGCAGGTCAAGGCCCAGCAGCGCGTCGCCCAGTTGGAAGCCGAACTGGCCCAGGTCAAGGCCGAGCTGGCCGCGCTCAAGATGACGAGCGGATCTAACAAAATTTAGATAATGCGGTCTGTAGAGCGGATAATGGCATTTTAGTACCCCCTCATTGAGCAATGATCGATGCGACGCGACGCACTTCTGACCCAGGATGAACTGGATTTCATTCAGAACATGCAGCACACCCCCCAGCTAAACCTGCGGGATGCTTCATCGAGCCTGACCGTCAACGGCGGCGCGCAGATCCGCGATTTGCTCACACGCCTGGCCGCCCACGATCACGTCACCATCCAGGCACAGTTCGACAACCAGCAACTCACCTTCCCCCTGCATCTGGTGGAGGATGAGTTTCATGCGGTGCATCTGCGTCTGGGGGTGCCGAGCATTTTCGAAGACGGGCCGATGATCCGTCCATGGCGCCTGGCCCTCGAGGCACCGGTGGCACTGGAGAACATCAAAGGCACGCCGGGCGCGCTGTGGGTGCACGAAGTGTCATTCAAGGGTGTGCTGGTCGAGATCCGCGGCCGGGTCAAGGCGCCCAAGACCTTTGCGCTGTGGTTCAGCCCTTCCGGTTACGAACGCATTGCGCTACGCGGCACGTTGGAACGGGTAACCGCACGCGGTTTGTTCGCCTACCGCCTGAGCCAGAGCGATGCGGATGAGATCGAGCGCCTGCGCCAATTCATCCTGCATCAACACCGCCTGGTCCACCCGCACGTACACGCCTGATCTCAGGTATCCAGCAGCCCACTGAGAAACTGCTGCAAGCGACGCTGCATCAGGCGTCCTTCATTGCCCAGGCAGCCGATGGAAGAACCGGCGAGGTCCTTCTCGGCCAGGTCCGACGCGACCCCCGCCAGGAACAACGGGCAATCCAGGGTCAGCGCCAGGCGGCTCAGGCGCCCCGGCAGGTCATAACGGTGGGAACGGTTGGAATAGACGATCAGGGCCTGGGGACGGGTCTTTTCACAGACCAGTGTCAGCTCATCAAATGGCTGGCCCATGCCCAGCACCTTCACCGCCAGGTCGTCGCGCGTCATCAACAGCCCGGCCACCAGCAATTCCAACTTGCGGCATTCGCCGGGCATGGCCGCCAACAGCACCCGGGGGGCCGACGACGCGCACGCCACATGCAGACGCGCCAACGCCTGTACCCGCAGGAACGCGTCGAAGAACAGCCACTCACTGGCCTGGCCGAATCGGCCTTGATGGCGCAGCAGCTCGCTCCACAGGGGCATCAGGATGTCCTGGAACACGATGCTCTGGGGGTAGGTCGCAAAAATCTGGCCGTACACATGCTCCAACTGGCGATCATCGAAAGCACTCACGGCCAGCCTCAACCGCGCCTGCCATTGAGTCCACTCGGCGCCCTCGGGCGTGTCGTGCTCGGCACGCACGGCTTGCGCCTGCTGGTCATCGCGCGCCAGGATCTTGCCGACCTTGCTTACGGCCACGCCGCGCTCGATCCAATCAAGAATGCGATTGACCGTCTCAATATCGGCCTTGGAGTAGAGCCGGTGCCCGCTTTCGGTGCGCGTCGGCTGTATAAGGCCATAACGCCGCTCCCATGCACGCAGCGTCACTGGATTTATGCCTGTCAATCTCGACACTTCACGAATCGGAAAAAACGCCTCGGAATCGGTCGAATCCAGATGTGAAATGCTATCAAGGGGAGCAGTAATTTCGGGCATTTGAGACCAAAAAACCAATGGTAATTGGGGCAGCCATTTAACGCCTTTAGAGCTGTCTTTTTCAAGGTCCACCCTCTTTAGACCAATGTCACTGGCGTATTTCTGTAAAACAGGAATAATCCTTGCCTGTTTTTACATAGCGGCACTACCCCGCCGCTATGTTCGTGCGCCACCTACCCGGTCCAGCGCACCCGTTTATTTGGAGATACATAATGTCTACCTCCCCAGTCACCCTGATGGTTGCGCGTCGCGTGGCCAAAGGTCGCTACGAAGAACTGATGGCCTGGCTGCGCGAAGGCGAGCAATTGGCCACCGACTTCCCCGGTTACCTGGGTTCAGGCGTGCTCGCACCGCCGCCCAATGACGACGAATTCCAGATCATCTTCCGCTTCGCCGATGAAAAGACCCTGCATGCCTGGGAGTTTTCCGCGTCCCGCAGTGCCTGGCTGGGCCGTGGCAGCGAGCTGTTTGCCGACCCGTCCGAGCATCGCGTGAGCGGCATCGACGGTTGGTTTGGTGCAGTGGGGGCACGGCCGCCGCGCTGGAAGCAGGCCGTGGCGATCTGGCTGGCGTTTTTCCCGGTGTCACTGATCTTCAACTTTGTACTGGGTCCGCTGCTCAATGAGCTGGAGTTGGTGCCGCGCGTGCTGGTCAGCACCCTGGCACTCACGCCGCTGATGGTTTATCTGTTCATTCCACTGTCGACCCACCTGCTGGCCAACTGGCTGCACCCTGCGCCCACACCACGCAAGGCCACCGAAGCCGCCGCGTGAGTACAGGGGGGGCCGCTCGCTGGTATGATTTGAACCTGCCAGCGAAGCGAGCCCTCCATGACTGCAACACACGCCCCGATCCTGATCACCGGCGCCGGCCAGCGTGTCGGCCTGCATTGCGCCCAGCGCCTGCTGGACGACGGCCATCCGGTGATTTTCAGCTACCGCAGCGAACGTCCCGGCGTGCAGGCCCTGCGCGAACGTGGTGCGATCGGTGTGTTTGCCGACTTCTCCAGCGAAGCCGGCATCCTGGCGTTTATCGCCGAGCTGAACACCCACACCCAAAGCCTGCGTGCGATCATCCACAACGCCTCGGCCTGGATCGCAGAGAGTCCCGATGACGAAAGCCGTGCCTTTACCGACATGTTCAGCGTGCACATGCTTGCGCCTTACCTGATCAACCTGCATTGTTCAGCTTTGCTGCAACGCTCGACACCCGCCGACATCGTGCACATCAGCGATGACGTGGTGCGCAAGGGCAGCCGCCAGCACATCGCCTATTGCGCCACCAAGGCCGGGCTCGACAGCCTCACGCTGTCGTTTGCCGCGCAGTTCGCGCCGCTGATCAAGGTCAACGGCGTCGCGCCCGCGATGGTGATGTTCAACGAAGGCGACGACGCCGCTTATCGCACCCAGGTGCTGGCCAAGTCCGCACTGGGCATCGAACCCGGGCCCGAGGTGATCTACCAGAGCGTGCGTTACCTGCTGGACAACCCCTATGTCACTGGTACCACCCTGACCGTCAACGGCGGGCGGCATATCAAGTAAGCCGTTTGTGAGGATGTTGTATGACCTTATCCCTGCCCCAACACTACCGCGAGATCCTCAAAGGCCTGGGCGAAGACCCGGAGCGTGAAGGTTTGCTCGACACCCCCAAGCGCGCGGCCAAGGCAATGCAGTACCTGTGCCACGGCTACGAGCAGAACCTGGACGACATCGTCAACGGCGCGCTGTTTACTTCCGACAATGACGAGATGGTGATCCTCAAGGACATCGAGCTGTACTCGCTATGCGAGCACCACCTGCTGCCCTTCATCGGCAAGGCCCACGTGGCCTATATTCCGACCGGCAAGGTCCTCGGCCTGTCGAAGCTGGCGCGCATCGTCGACATGTATGCGCGGCGCCTGCAGATCCAGGAAAACCTCACGCGGCAAATCGCTGATGCGATCCAGCAAGTGACCCAGGCCGCCGGCGTGGCGGTGGTGATCGAGGCCAAGCACATGTGCATGATGATGCGCGGTGTGGAGAAACAGAATTCAACCATGAACACCTCGGTGATGCTCGGCGCGTTCCGCGAGTCGAACACCACGCGCATGGAGTTCCTGCAACTGATCGGACGGAGCAAGTAGCAATGCCACAACTTCAACCAGGCATGGCGCGCATCCGGGTCAAGGACCTGTGCCTGCGCACCTACATCGGCATCAACGAGGACGAAATCCTCAACAAGCAGGATGTGCTGATCAACCTGACCATCCTGTATGCCGCCCAGGAGGCCGTGCGCGACAATGACATCGACCATGCGCTGAACTATCGCACCATCACCAAGGCGATCATTGCCCATGTGGAGGGCAACCGTTTTGCCCTGCTGGAGCGCCTGACCCAGGAACTGCTGGATCTGGTGATGAGCAATGAAACAGTGCTGTACGCCGAAGTCGAAGTGGACAAGCCCCATGCGCTGCGCTTTGCCGAATCGGTGTCGATTACCCTGGCAGCCAGCCGCCAACCCTGAACCTGCGTGAGCCCTATGAACGACCAAGAACGCCTCGAACTCGAAGCCGCCGCCTTCCGCCGGCTGGTGGCACACCTGGACAGCCGCAAGGATGTGCAGAACATCGACCTGATGAACCTCGCAGGCTTCTGCCGCAACTGCTTGTCCAAGTGGTACAAGGCCGAGGCCGATGAGCGCCACATCGAGCTGAGCCTCGATGATGCCCGAGAAGTGGTGTACGGCATGCCGTACGCCGAGTGGAAAGCCCAATACCAGAAAGAAGCCAGCGCCGATCAACAGGCGGCGTTCGCCAAAGGAAAAACCCATGACTGATTTGAACACCCTGCGCGCCAGCCTCAACAGCGGCGAACATGCGTTTGCCGACACCTTGGCGTTTATTGCCGCAGGTTATGACTACCAGCCGCAAGCCTTTACCAATGGTGATGTGGAAAACGCTGCCGGCCAGAACGAAGGCTCCTGCAAGACCCTGGGCCTGGCTGTGCTGGAAGGCTTGAGCGATCAGCAAGCGCTGCTGGCGTTTGGCGAGCACTACCGTTCGGTGGTGGCGACGCCTGAGGGCAGTGACCATGGCAACATCCGTGCACTTATCGCACACGGCTTGGCGGGTGTGACGTTCACGGCGCAGCCCTTGACCCGCAGATCCTGAGTCAGACACCAATCAAACTGTGGGAGCGGGCTTGCCCGCGAAAGCGTTGGGTCAGTCGCCTAATTCAGTGACTGACACTCAGCATTCGCGGGCAAGCCCGCTCCCACATTTGTGCTTTGGTGTCAGTTAAAACGTGGGTGTAAAAAAACCGGCCTCTCAGCCGGTTTTTTATTGCTACGGTTTAGAGCGAAGCGTTACCCAAACCATCCAGGTAACGCTCGGCATCCAGTGCCGCCATGCAACCAGCGCCGGCCGAGGTGATGGCCTGGCGATACACATGGTCGGCTACGTCGCCAGCAGCGAAGATGCCTTCAAGGTTGGTCGCAGTCGCATTGCCTTCACGGCCGCCCTGTACGACCAGATAACCGTCTTTGGCTTCCAGCACGCCTTCGAACAACGATGTGTTCGGCGTGTGGCCGATGGCGATGAATACGCCGTCGACTTTCAGCTCGTCGAAGCTGCCGTCGTTGTTTTTCAGGCGGGCGCCGGTCACGCCCATGTTGTCGCCCAGGACTTCGTCCAGGGTGGCATTGAGCTTGAGGATGATCTTGCCTTCAGCCACACGGGCGTGCAGCTTGTCGATCAGGATCTTCTCGGCGCGGAACGTCTCGCGGCGGTGAACCAGGGTCACGGTGCTGGCGATGTTGGCCAGGTACAGCGCTTCTTCCACGGCAGTGTTGCCGCCACCGACCACAGCGACCGGCTTGTTGCGGTAGAAGAAACCGTCGCAGGTCGCGCAGGCGGAAACGCCCTTGCCCATGAACGCTTCTTCCGATGGCAGGCCCAGGTAACGGGCGCTGGCGCCGGTCGCGATGATCAGTGCGTCACAGGTGTAGACGCCGCTGTCGCCGGTCAGGCTGTAAGGCTTCTTGGAGAAGTCGACCTGGTTGATATGGTCAAACACGATCTCGGTTTCGAAGCGCTCGGCGTGTTCTTTCATGCGCTCCATCAGCGCCGGGCCGGTCAGGCCGTGGACGTCGCCCGGCCAGTTGTCGACTTCGGTGGTGGTGGTCAATTGACCGCCCGCCTGCATGCCGGTGATCAGCAGCGGCTTGAGGTTGGCCCGGGCAGCGTAGACGGCAGCGCTGTAACCGGCAGGGCCGGAACCGAGAATAATCACTCGCGAATGACGGGTATCAGACATGACTCACTCCTGTCGACCGCCCGGACCACAAGGCGGCTGGAATAAAAAAGGGACCACGAAGCACTTGGGGAAGGCTTTAACTCGCAGGCCCTGAAAATAATGGGTGCAGCGTATAGAGGGGGGCAAGATTAAGGAAATACGCATTAACAATCCAGCTCATAGACGGTCCCTATGCAGTCGACCCGGCTGATCGACGGGTTTGTTACGGCTGATGTCGCCGCTTTCGCCCGTGATACAAAGCCGGTAAGGTCGGCGCGTTCGCCCCTTTGCTCGGAGTTATCCATGCCCGCCCCTGCCCTTTCCGGCCCGCAATACCTGCGTGAAGGCCTCAAGCTGGTCTTGAGCCCTGGCCTGCGCCTGTTTGTGCTGCTGCCACTGGCGATCAACCTGGTGTTGTTCGTCGGCTTGATCTATTTCGCCGGCCATCAGTTCAGCCTGTGGGTCGACCACCTGATGCCGACGCTGCCGAACTGGCTGAGCTTCCTCAACTACTTGCTATGGCCGCTGTTTGTGGTGTTGGTGGTGCTGATGGTGTTTTTCACCTTCACCATGCTGGCCAATATCATCGCCGCGCCGTTCAACGGTTTTCTTTCGGAGAAAGTCGAAGTGGTGGTGCGTGGCACCGACGATTTCCCGGCGTTCAGTTGGGGTGAGTTGATCGCCATGGTGCCGCGCACACTGGCCCGGGAAATGCGCAAACTGGGTTACTTCCTGCCACGGGCCATCGGCTTGTTTATCCTGTCGTTCATTCCGGTGGTCAACCTGATCGCCGCGCCGTTGTGGCTACTGTTCGGGGTGTGGATGATGGCGATCCAGTACATCGACTACCCGGCCGACAACCACAAGCTGGGCTGGAACGAGATGCTCGCCTGGCTGCGCCAGAAACGCTGGCAGAGCATGAGCTTCGGCGGCATCGTTTACCTGGTGTTGCTGGTGCCGGTGGTCAACCTGTTGATGATGCCGGCGGCAGTGGCCGGGGCGACCTTGTTCTGGGTGCGTGAGCAGGGCGCCGAAGCGATGGCGCGACAGAACGTGACCACGTCATAAATCCATCATCCCAATGACACAATGACGACACGGCCCACAGTGACACTGTGGGCCATGACGACAGCCTCGCTTCACATCACTCTGATCACCGAAACCTTCCCGCCCGAAATCAACGGGGTGGCCAATACCCTTGGCCGCCTGTGCGAAGGTCTGCGCGCGCGCGGCCATCAGGTCGAACTGGTGCGTCCACGCCAGAACGCTGACCAGAGCCGTCCCAGCGACGACGAATTGCTGCTGTGCCGTGGCTGGCCGCTACCGGGCTACCCGGGCCTGCAATGGGGCCAGTCGTCGATGCACAAATTGCTGCGCCGCTGGACCCGCCAGCGTCCGGATGTGCTGTACATCGCCACCGAGGGCCCGCTGGGCTTATCCGCGCTGCGCGCTGCCCGGCGCCTGGGGATCAGCGTGGTCAGTGGCTTTCACACCAACTTCCAGCAGTACTCGAACCAATATGGGTTAAGCATGCTGAGCCGGGTAGTCACCCATTATCTGCGCTGGTTCCATAACCGCTCGACCTTGACCCTGGTGCCCAGTGCCAGCCAGCGCCTGGAGTTGGAACGCCGCCACTTCGAGCGGCTGGGCATGTTGTCGCGGGGCGTCGACAGCCAATTGTTCCATCCGGCCAAGCGCGACAACGTACTGCGTGAGAGCTGGGGCCTGGGCAATGACGACATTGCAGTTTTGCACGTAGGACGTTTGGCCCAGGAGAAAAACCTGGGTGTACTCAAGCGCTGTTTCGAGTCCCTGCGCAGCACATATCCACAGCGCAGGCTGAAATTGATCATCGTCGGCGACGGGCCGCAACGCTCACTGCTGGAACATGACCTGCCCGACGCCGTGTTCTGCGGCACGCAACGCGGCGAAGAACTGGCGCGGCATTACGCGTCGGGCGATCTGTTCCTGTTTCCCAGCCTCACCGAAACCTTCGGCAACGTGGTGCTGGAAGCCATGGCTTCCGGGTTGGGCGTGGTGGCGTATGACCAGGCGGCTGCGACCCAGCATATCCGCCATGGCTATAACGGCGTACTGGCGATGCCGGGGGATGAGGAGGCGTTTTGCGATGCGGCCTGCTGGCTGCTCGAAGAGCGCGAGAGTTTGCGCAGGGCGCGCCTGAACGCACGCCAACATGCCAGCCGCCAGGGTTGGCCGGCGATCATCGAGCAGTTCGAGCACCAGTTACGGGGTGTGTGCAAGGGAGAGTTTGTCGCTCCGCCGTTACCCTCCACCCGCTGATCCGGCGACAGTTTAAGTCATCCACTTCCCCACCCGGCGCCCACAGCCGACGGCTTATGGGGCCGCGATTCGGAATAGGCAATAGGCATTGTCTGAATCCCCGCCACCAAACAGGATATTTCGGGAACGCCACTCCGATTATGGCCACCCATGACGCACCTGCCTGGTGAAGGTGGGCACCCCATAATCTGAAAGAGTTTTTTATGTCGACACACATCAACGGAGCAGCGGCTCACGGTAATTGGCACTTCAGCGCTCCGGCGGATACGGGCAATCCCTCGCAAAGGCCCGAGACCCATCTTCAGCAACCGTGGTATCGCCCGCGCCCACCCCGGCCGGATAACCAACACACCCAGCCGGGCTGGAACCCACCACACCGGCCACAGCCGGATCAGCCATACACCCGGCCAGGCTGGAACCTTCCGTACCAGCCACAGCCGGACCACCAGTACACCCGGCCAGGCTGGAACCCTCCGTACCAGCCACAGCCCGACTGCCAGCACACTCGGCCAGGCTGGAACCCTCCGTACCAGCCACAGCCCGACTACCAGTACACCCGGCCAGGCTGGAACCCTCAGTACCGGCCACAGCCGGATCGCGACTACTCACAACCCGGCTGGGACTTCCGGCAAACCTCGTCAAGGCCTACACCGAGGCAGCCCGACCACGATGACGGTTACCGGACGCCCTATGCAGAGCGGCGGCCGGTACAACCACACCATCGTTTGAGCAACCGCTGAAATAAAAGGGCCGGGTATCGACATACCCGGCCCCTCTCCAACGCCGAATGGCTTGATCAGACCAATGTGGTCAACGCCTCGCGACTGAACGGCAGAATGTCGCCCTCGCGACCTTCGCGCACCTTCACCGCCCAATCCGGGTCCACCAGCAACGCACGGCCCACGGCAACCAGGTCGAATTCCTCATTGTTGAGGCGTTCCAGCAGCTTCTCCAGGCTGGCCGGCTGCGCGACCTTGTCGGTGTTGACCATGAATTGCAGGAACTCGCCGTCCAGGCCAACACTGCCTACGGTGATGGTCGGCTTGCCGGTGAGCTGGCGTGTCCAACCGGCCAGGTTGAGGTCGGAACCTTCGAATTCCGGCTCCCAGAAGCGGCGAGTGGAGCAGTGGAAAATGTCCACACCAGCGTCAGCCAACGGCTGCAGGAACTCACCCAGCGCCTCGGGGGTTTGCACCAGGCGTGCGGTGTAGTCCTGCTGTTTCCACTGGGAGAAACGGAAGATGATCGGAAAGTCCGCGCCAACCGCGGCGCGGGTGGCCTGGATCAACTCGATGGCAAAACGCGAACGGTTGGCCAAGCTGCCACCGTATTCGTCGGTGCGCTGGTTGCTGCCTTCCCAGAAGAACTGGTCGACCAAGTAACCGTGGGCGCCGTGGATCTCCACACCGTCCATGCCGATGCGTTGGGCATCCTTGGCGGCTTGGGCAAAGGCATTGATCACGTCTTGGATGTCTTGCCGGGTCATGCCATGGACAACGACATTGCCGTCCTTGAGTTTTTCCATTGGGCCGTAGGCCGGCACACTGGCATCCGGCTCGGTGCCGATGCGCCGCACACTGCCCACATGCCACAGCTGCGGGACGATCTTGCCGCCCTCGGCATGCACGGCGTCGACCACTTTTTTCCAGCCAGCCAGAGCGGCCTCACCGTAAAAATGCGGGACGTTGGGATAGCCGTTGGACGCTGGGTGGCCGACCACCGTGCCTTCGGTGATGATCAGGCCCACACCGGCAGCGGCGCGGCGGCGGTAGTACTCGATGACTTGGGCGTTGGGTACGCCGCCCGGCGAGAACGAACGGGTCATCGGCGCCATGACTACACGGGTCGACAGTTGCAGAGCACCGAGCTGGAAGGGTTTGAACAAGGCTTGGACAGGCATGGGGATGCTCCACGTAAGGCGGGTTTATGACGTGGATAATATTGGCCCCACACAGACCTGAACAGCACTATTGATCTGAATGATTAAAGGATAAAAGCGAACGGCGACTGACCTGTGGCGAGAGAGCTTGCTCCCTCTCCACAGGCCGGGCCGAGTTAATTCAAGGCTTTTTCGATGGCTTGGACGATGGTGGGATCATCCGGTGCGGTACGCGGAGAGAAGCGTGCAAGCACCCGCCCATCCTTGCCCAGCAGGAATTTCTCGAAGTTCCAGGTTATATCCCCGGGAAACTCCGCGCCCTCGCCCGCCAGCAAGCGGTAGAGCTGGTGACGGTCCGGCCCGTTGACGTCAAGCTTGCCGCCCAGCGGGAAGGTCACACCGTAGTTCAGGCTGCAGAACTCGCGGATCTCCTCTTCGCTGCCCGGCTCCTGGCCTGCAAACTGATTGCAGGGCAAGCCCAACACGACAAACCCCTGGCCCTTGTATTGCTGGTAGAGGTTTTCCAGAGCCGCATATTGCGGGGTCAAGCCACACTTGGAGGCCACATTGACCACCAGCACCACTTGCCCCTTGAAGGGTGCCAGTGGCAGCTCTTGTCCGTCCAAAGCTTTGAGTTTCAGGTCGTGGAAAGCACTCATGACGAACTCCAGATATCCCATGTTCTTAGCAAAGCGGCTCGTCGAGATTACAACCCGCAAGCCTGCAATCATAGACGCCGATGACAAAACCCGCCTGCGGATTACTGAGCGGTCGGCCACGGCAGGATCGGAATCGCCGTCACGGCGTTCTGCGGGCTGCCTTCGATCAGGCGGTCGCTGTACACCAGGTAAACCAGGGTGTTGCGCTTCTTGTCGAGGAAGCGCACCACCTGCATGGTCTTGAACACCAGCGACGTACGCTCCTTGAATACTTCGTCGCCATCCTTGAGCTCGCCCTTGAAGCGGATCGGCCCCACCTGGCGGCAGGCGATCGAGGCTTCGGCACGGTCTTCGGCCAGGCCCAGGCCGCCTTTGACGCCGCCGGTCTTGGCGCGCGACAGGTAGCACGTCACACCGTCGACCTTGGGGTCATCGAAGGCTTCGACGACGATCCGGTCGTTGGGGCCGACAAACTTGAATACCGTCGACACCTGGCCAACTTCTTCGGCAGACGCCAACAGTGGCATGGCCAATAGCAGGCCGAGCAATCCCTTCATTACGCGCATCGAATACTCCCTTTGTTTAAACCAGGATCAGGTTGTCGCGGTGCACCAGTTCCGGCTCCGCCATATAACCCAACAGGCCCACAATCGCGTCAGACGACTGCCCAATGATTTTCTGCGCCTCCAGGGCGCTGTAGTTGGCCAGGCCGCGGGCGATTTCACGACCGTCCGGGGCCACACACACCACCATCTCGCCACGGCGGAAGCTGCCCTGCACCAGCTTGACGCCGACCGGCAGCAAGCTTTTGTTGCCTTGGGACAGCGCAGATACAGCGCCATCGTCCAGCACCAGGGTGCCACGGGTTTGCAGATGACCGGCCAACCATTGTTTGCGCGCCGCGAGCATACCCCGCTCCGGCGACAGCAGCGTGCCGATCCGCTCGCCAGCCTTGAGGCGGTCGAGCACACGCTCGATGCGCCCGCCGACGATGATGGTGTGGGCACCGGAACGCGCAGCCAGGCGTGCAGCGCGCAGCTTGGTCTGCATGCCGCCACGGCCCAGGGCACCGCCGACGCTGCCGGCCACGGCGTCCAGCGCAGGGTCATCGGCGCGGGCTTCGTAGATCAGTTGCGCATCGGGGTTGTTGCGCGGGTCGGCGTCAAACATGCCGTCGCGGTCGGTGAGGATCACCAGCAGGTCGGCTTCCACCAGGTTGGCCACCAGGGCGGCCAGGGTGTCGTTGTCGCCGAAGCGGATTTCGTCGGTGACCACGGTGTCGTTTTCGTTGATCACCGGGATGACTTTCAGCTCTACCAGCGCACGCAGGGTGCTGCGGGCGTTGAGGTAGCGCTTGCGGTCGGACAGGTCGTCGTGGGTCAGCAGGATCTGCGCCGTGTGGCGGCCGTGCTCGGCGAAGCTGGATTCCCAGGCTTGTACCAGGCCCATCTGGCCGATGGCGGCGGCGGCTTGCAGTTCGTGCATCGCGCTGGGTCGCGCGGTCCAGCCGAGGCGGCTCATCCCGGCGGCAACCGCCCCGGACGACACCAGCACCAACTCAACGCCAGCCTCATGCAAGGCCACCATTTGCTCGACCCAGACGCTCATGGCTGCACGATCGAGCCCCTTGCCATCCGCCGTCAGCAGCGCACTTCCGATCTTTACGACCCAGCGCTGCGCACCTGTCACTTTGCTCCGCATCATCTTCAACCTTAGATAGAGGGCTGCGCGACCCAGCGCAACCCATAACGTTATTCGTGACTACGTATACCCAGATACCAAAACGCCGCTCAATTGAGCGGCGCTTAAGTTTACTGCAACGAATCAGTCGCGCACGTAAATGATTTCAGGACCGTCTTCATCATCCACGTCTTCTTCGTCCCAATCGTCGTCACCGATGTCATGGACCGACTTCACGCCGCTGCGGCGCAGGGCACGCTGGTCGTCCAGCGCCTGCAACTGGGCACGGGCTTCGTCTTCGATCTGCTGGTCGAGTTCAGCCAGTTCGGCCTTGAACACCGGGTCGGCCGCCAGGCGGTCGGCGCGGTCTTCGAGGTAGCGCATGATGTCGCGGGTCAGGCGCTCGGTGCCTTCTTTGGCGATGGCCGAGATCACGTAGACCGGGCCTTCCCACTCCAGGCGGTCGACGATTTCCTTGACGCGCTCTTCGTGCTCTTCTTCGAGGATCTGGTCGCACTTGTTCAGGACCAACCAGCGATCACGCTCGGCCAGGGCCGGGCTGAACTTGGTCAGTTCGCTGACGATCACTTCAGCGGCGTCCGCTGCGCTGGTTTCATCCAACGGCGCCATGTCCACGAGGTGCAGCAGCAAACGGGTGCGGGACAAGTGCTTGAGGAAGCGAATGCCCAGGCCGGCGCCGTCGGAAGCGCCTTCGATCAGGCCGGGAATGTCGGCGATCACGAAGCTTTTCCAGCGGTCGACGCTGACTACGCCCAGGTTTGGCACCAGGGTGGTGAACGGGTAGTCGGCGACTTTCGGCTTGGCGGCCGAGACCGAGCGGATGAAGGTACTTTTACCCGCGTTCGGCAGGCCCAACAGGCCTACGTCGGCCAGTACTTTCATTTCCAGCTTGAGGTCACGCTGCTCGCCCGGCTTGCCTGGCGTGGTCTGGCGTGGCGCACGGTTGGTACTGGACTTGAATCGGGTGTTACCCAGACCGTGCCAGCCGCCCTGCACAACCATCAGCTTCTGGCCGGCCTTGGTCAGGTCGCCGATCACTTCCTGGGTAGCGGAGTCGATAATCGTGGTGCCGACGGGTACGCGCAGCACCAGGTCTTCGCCTTTTTTACCGGTGCAGTCGGTGCTGCCGCCGTTGGAGCCACGCTCGGCATCGAAGTGCCGGGTGTAACGGTAGTCGACCAGGGTGTTGAGGTTTTCGTCGGCCATCATGTAGATGGAACCGCCGTCACCGCCGTCACCGCCGTTTGGACCACCGTTTTCGATGAATTTTTCGCGACGGAAACTCATGCAACCGTTACCGCCGTCGCCTGCTTTTACTCGGATGGAAACTTCATCAACGAACTTCATAACAAAACGCCTCTCGCCGCACGGACGAGCTTAAGAAACCAAGACATAAGACTCTTGCAAAAATGAGCGCAGCGACCTCAAGCAACGACCGCATATCCTGCTGCTATCGCCCATTACAAACAGCTTTGCAAGAGACTCACTCCACAAACGAAAAAGCCCCGTCGCAAGACAGGGCTTTTCCAGCGATCTCGCAATTAAGCTGCGACAACGCTCACGTAACGGCGGTTGAACGCGCCTTTTACTTCAAACTTGATCACGCCTTCGATTTTCGCGAAGAGGGTGTGATCTTTACCCATGCCTACACCGTAACCGGCGTGGAATTGGGTGCCGCGCTGACGCACGATGATGTTGCCCGGAATGATTTTCTGGCCGCCATACATCTTCACGCCAAGGCGTTTGGCTTCTGAGTCGCGACCGTTACGGGTACTACCACCAGCTTTTTTGTGTGCCATGAGTCAATTCTCCTAGTGAGGAATTAGGCTGAAATTAAGCCTGAATACCGGTGATTTTGATCTCGGTGTACCACTGGCGGTGGCCCATACGCTTCATGTGGTGCTTACGACGACGGAACTTGATGATGCGGACTTTATCGTGACGACCTTGGGAGATCACTTCAGCCACAACGGTAGCGCCAGCAACAACTGGAGCGCCGATGTTCACGTCATCGCCATTGGCGACCAACAGAACGCGATCAAAGGTAACGGATTCGCCGGTAGCGACTTCCAGTTTTTCGATCTTCAGGTATTCACCTGGGGCGACTTTGTATTGCTTGCCACCAGTAACAATTACTGCGTACGACATGGTATTTCTCCGATAATCCTGCTCACCCAGCTCTTTATAAGAAGAGGTATTGGCTGGCATGGCTGCATGGGATGGACGTCCCGAATGCAATTGCGTAAGGCAGGTGCTGCCCAGGAAGTTCAGGGTGCGCGATTGTACGCAAGCTATAGAAGCCTTGCAAGGGGCCGTCTATCGCGCCTTGACACTGCGGGGTCAGGGTCCTAGCATGCCGCGCAACCCTTCTGGAGCGACTGTAGCTGATGCAACCCCAAGCTTTCTACCGCGCGGTCGCGGACGATTTTAGCGCCGTCGACGGCATCATCAAGAAACAGCTCACGTCCAAAGTGCCGCTGGTCTCCAAAATTGGCGACTATATTACGTCGGCGGGCGGCAAACGCCTGCGTCCTTTATTAGTGTTGCTGTGTGGCAAGGCCCTGGGTCGCGAAGGCGACGACTTGCGTTTGCTGGCGGCGACTATCGAATTCCTGCACACCGCGACCCTGCTGCATGACGACGTGGTCGACATGTCGGGCATGCGCCGTGGCCGCGAGACCGCCAATGCCATGTGGGGCAACGCCCCCAGCGTGCTGGTCGGCGATTTCCTGTACTCGCGCTCGTTCGAAATGATGGTCGAACTGGGTTCGATGCCGGTGATGAAGATTCTGTCCCAGGCCACCCGCATCATCGCTGAAGGCGAAGTGTTGCAGCTGTCCAAGGTGCGTGACGCCAGCACCACCGAAGAAACCTATATGGAAGTGATTCGCGGCAAAACCGCGATGCTCTTCGAAGCCTCCACCCATAGCGCCGCCGCGCTGTGTGGCGCGACCGCCGAACAGGCCGAAGCCCTGCGCACCTTTGGCGACCACCTGGGCGTGGCCTTCCAATTGGTAGACGACCTGCTCGATTACCGTGGCGACGCCGAGACCCTGGGCAAGAACGTCGGTGACGACCTGGCCGAGGGTAAACCGACCTTGCCGCTGATCTACACCATGCGCGAAGGCACGCCGGAACAGGCGGCCCTGGTGCGCAAGGCGATCCAGAAAGGCGGGATCGAAGACCTCGAAAGCATCCGCGAAGCCGTGGAGGCCTCGGGTTCGCTGGACTACACCGCGCAATTGGCGCGTGACTACGTGGCCCGCGCCATTCAATGCCTGGAAGCCCTGCCGGCCAGCGAATACCGGGATGCACTGGTTGAGCTGAGTGAGTTTGCGGTAGCCCGTACGCACTGATTGCACACCGTTTAATGTGGGAGCTGGCTTGCCTGCGATAGCTTTAGTGAATTCACTGCCGATATCGCAGGCAAGCCAGCTCCCACATTAGACCGAGCCAAGCCGCCCCTCCCGCCGCTAAAACCCTATATAATGTGCGACTTTTAGCCATCCCTGACTCTACAAGGAGCTTTAGTGAGCACGTTGCCACCCTGCCCGAAATGCAATTCCGAATACACCTACGAAGACGGCGCCCAGCTGATCTGCCCGGAATGCGCCCACGAGTGGTCCGCCAATGGCGAGGCCGAAGCGGCTAGCGATGAAACCGTGAAGAAAGACTCTGTGGGCAACGTCCTGCAGGACGGCGACACCATCACCGTGATCAAGGACCTCAAGGTCAAGGGCACCTCCCTGGTGGTCAAGGTCGGCACCAAGGTCAAGAACATCCGCCTGTGCGATGGCGACCACGACATCGATTGCAAGATCGACGGTATCGGCCCGATGAAACTCAAGTCCGAGTTCGTCCGCAAGGTCTGAACCTGCAACTTCCATCCCGCGCCCGCCGCGGGATGGCGTTTCGCCCTCCCGGTTGACCCCGCGCAATAACCACACAGAAAAAACCACAAACCGCCAATAGGCACTTGCTATTCTACGAATAAGAATTATTCTCATTGAAACCCATCAAGGAGAACGACCATGACTTATTTGATAGACGCCTGGCTGGACCGCCCACACCCTTACCTGCGCATCCTGCATCGGGAAACCGGCGAAGTCTGTGCGGTATTGGAAGAAGAAGCGCTGAGCGAGCTGCAGGACCAGGGCGACCTGGACGTGAATGGCTTGAGCTCAAGTGAGCCCGGGGTACTGAAGGAAGTGGTGCGCAATCTGTTTCTGTTCTGCTATGCCCGAGCGTTGCGCCCGGCCACTGAATTGAATGGCAAATTCCATCCATGAGCCCATCCTGTGGAAGCGAGCTTCATGTGGGAGCGGGCTTGCTCGCGAAAGCGGTGGGTCAGTCAATAAATGTGCGACTGACACGCCGTCTTCGCGAGCAAGCCCGCTCCCACACAAGCCATTTCCCGCAGTAATCAGCAGGTCTTACAGAACGTCGAGCAGCTCGACGTCGAACACCAGAACGCTGTGCGGCGGGATGCTGCCAACGCCTTGAGCGCCGTAAGCCAGTTCGCTCGGCACGTACAGGCGCCATTTGCTGCCGGCATTCATCAGTTGCAGGGCTTCGGTCCAGCCGGCGATCACGCCGCCAACCGGGAATTCTGCAGGCTGGCCGCGCTCGTAGGAGCTGTCGAACACAGTGCCGTCGATCAGGGTGCCGTGGTAGTGGGTACGTACCTGGTCTTCACGGGTTGGCTTGGCGCCTTCACCGGCAGTCAGCACTTCAAATTGCAGGCCGGAAGCCAGGGTGGTGATGCCATCACGCTTGGCGTTCTCAGCCAGGAAAGCCAGGCCTTCGCCAGCAGCCGCTTCGGCCTTGGCAGCCGCTTCGGCTTGCATGATTTCGCGGATAACCTTGAAGCTGGCAGCCATTTGCTCTTGATCAACACGGCTTGGCTTGCCGGCGAAAGCGTCGGTCAGGCCAGCCAGGATGGCGTCCAGGCTCACACCCGGTGGCGGGTTGTCGCGCAGTTGGTCGCCCAGTTGACGGCCAATACCGTAGCTGACGCGGGTTTCGTCGGTGGACAGATTAACTTCGGACATGAAGGTGCTCCGCTGTAGGACAACACTGAAAACGCCGCACAAAAGCCGCGCGTTCCTTGTCACCCAAAACTAAAAGGGCCAGCAGACTAGCACACAACACCGTGCCTTGATGAGCGCACCGACATACCTATCTACTGCCGAACACGCCCCTGCGCTGCCCATGCTGGTGATTCCACTCACCACCTCAGGGGTTGTGCCAATGAGTACGCCGAATACCCGCGATGCCGCGCCCACGCTTGATCAGATTCACGCCCACTTGCTGGAGATTGACCCCACCCTGCGCAGCCAGAGCAAACGCCCCGTTACCTTGCCGGCGGAGTACGCCACGCTGCAACAGCTCAACACTGACCTCAAGCGTATCAACGCTACGTTTATGAGCCAGGCGCGTGCCCTGTATCAGGATGTGATCCCACCGGACCTGAACAGCCGCCTCAAGGCGCTGGATGAAACCAGCGCCGTCGCAGGGCAGAGCCGTAAGACTTATCTGACCTTCACCGCCGGCATCAACGCGCTGGAACTGGAAACCCGGCTCAACGTCAGTGACAACCTGCTGTCCCCCGCCGACCAGCAGATGCTGGAAAACTGCTCGCTGGGGCCAACCTTCCGCCCCGGCATGTACGCCCTGGCCTTCACCTACCAGGAACAGACCGTCACGTTCGCCGGTGCGTTTGTGCTGACGCGCCAGGCCAACCCCGTCGTCGACAGCCTGCAAGCAGCGCCCCCCGTGGGGCCGGTCTTGTTGTTCACGCCCGCGCGGGGTCTGGAAGCCTTCGACTCACTGCACGACCTGGACCAAGGCCTGCAATCTGCGATGGCGCTCGCCACCGGGCGGGCAGAGTTCAATCGTCACCTGCCTGTGCGCTACCAACACCTGGATACCGTTGATATATGGCCACTGACCTTACTTCCGATCCAGGACAAACCGCTGTTCGAACACGTCTACCAAGCCCTGCTCGACAAACGTGAACAGGACATCAATTACGCCCTGAGCCATGCAGACGCCACACACATCAAGGAGCACCTCGACAACGCCATCCAAGCCGCGTTGCCCGACCTGACGTTGCGCCTGGACTTTCGCGCACAGCGACTGCTTGAGCGCGACCTGTTCTACGCCCTGCCCGACTGGTACCGCAGCGCCAGCAAGCCGCTTCGCGACACCCTCGACCAACACCTGCGCAACTACAACCAGGCGCGCGAGGCGTTCATGAATCTGTTCGGCCCGGCGGCAACGCCCCAGGCCCTCGCCCGGCACCAATGGGCCGAGAAACTGGCCGATGAACTGGACATCCACGACCTCGACCCGGATCTGCTGCGCATCACAACCCGGCGCACAGTGCCGCCGGTCGGCACCTACGAGCAGCAGCGTTCACTGGTGGAACTGGCCTTGCGCGGCCTGCACACCGGCGACAGTGCGCCGGGCTCAGCCTTCCTTGAACACAGCACCTTGAGCTACGCCGGCGCCCCGCTCGATATGGCTTATGCCCGACTCACCCCGCAAGTGCTGATCCCCCTGCTGCAAGACCTGCAACCACGCCTGGACTTTGCCGACACACAAAAAACCGTGCTGGGCACGCCGCAGATCAAACAGGCGGCCCGCACGTTTTTCGATCAGCGCCTGGTCGCCTTGGCCTACATTGCCCAACTGCAAGGCCACCTCAGTCCGGACGATGTGCAGCTGTTTGCAGACCTGCGCGAAAATCCCCGCCCGCAGCTCTGCGCACAAACCGTGCTGCTGCACGGCGCTCAACTGCGAGACCTGTGGCTGCTGCGCGAAGATGATGCTCACGGCCAGGTCAAACGCCTATTGCTGTGCACCCCTGACGCCCCCAGCGCACAACAGTTCTTCGCCTTCAGCAGCCTGCGCGAATGCCAGACCCATATCATCGGCTGGCTGGATCAACCTCACACGATGAGCAATTACGTACTGCAACAAGTGCCGCTGCGCTTCCGCCCGAAAATGAGCACCTTCATCCAGGCGATCAGCCTGCGCCCCGATGCCGAAGAACACCGCGAGGTGACCTTCGGCAAACCCTGCAGCCACGCCGATTGCCTGGACGCGATGGCCGCACACCGCCTGGCGCTGCAACTGGATGATTACAGTTTCAGCTCACCAGCCTGGTTTCGTAACGCCTCCCTGGAAGACAGAACCCGGCTGATCACCCTGGCGGATAACATCGAAGGTGCCCTGCGCACCTACAATGCCAGACCCGATGCCGAAGCCAATTTCCCGAGCTTCGACAGCTATTTGCGCGATAAAGCCAGGCTCAGCCTGAACAGACTGCTGGGACGCTCCAAAAATGACGTCGACCCGGACAGCGTCTTCGCCTACTCGCCACGGACATTGCTCGGTGCGCCGCCAACACCACTGTCCTACACCACCCTGTACCGCGACGGTTATGCAGACGGCATCGGCTTTCTCGACGAGAAGTTTTCCAGATCCGCGGTCTTTCGCGGCCCCAGGGGCGTAGACCTGAGCCCGCTGACTGCACAGAACGTTGCCCGCTCGGTCACCGGCGTATGGGTCGGAGAACACTATATCAATGAAGTGCGCCAGCGCCTGCAATCCAGCGACAGCCCCGGTTATCACGAACGACGCAGTGCGGTGCTGGCGATTCACCAATTGCAGATGCAGAGTGCCGCGCTGGAGGCCCGACTCAAGGGGCATATCACCAGTGTCGACCTGAGCTGGCTCAACCAGGCCATCGACAGCTTGTCGGATACCCGCAGCACCACGCGCAATACCTACAAAGTCCACCGCTTGTTTATCGACGGTGATTGGGTGATGGGCAACTACCTGTTCAGCCACGCCGACTATCCCGTGTTGCTGTACACCCCCAACGCTCCGGACGGCGTCAACTTTCGCGAAGCGAAGCTGTTCAACTACCTGCTGAAAAAAGTCGAGGGCATGCCCGGCTATTGGTGCTCTCGCGTGTCGTTGCCGTCGATACGCAGAGTGCACCTGTTTCTGGAGAATGCCCGCAACGGCCTGCCGGATGACATCGACCGCACCACCCCAAGCCCGGCTCGGCACGACTCGATAAGCCGCGTCACGCCGCTGCTCGATCTGCGCCACGAGCTATACAACATGAGCTTGCAGCGCACCATCGATGACGTGCACGGCACAACGATCAATCGCACCCAAATGATTACCGGCATCCTGTGGACCTGTATCGAGTGGGTAACGGCCATTGCAACGATGCCATTCCCCTTGCTGAGCTTGACCTTGGGCGGCCTGCTGGCATTCAAGGACGCCATGCTGGCCCTCAACGCCTATCACCAGAACGACAGGGCAGCCGCGATTGAGCACTACGTCGGCTTCCTGGCCAATGCTATGGGGGCCGTGCTGTTCGATTTGCGCCCACTGCTCAAAAGCAGCTTCAAACCCCTGCGTGCCGTCATCCAGACCAGTTCACACGCCGTCGGCAGTGCGCCGCTCAGGCAACTGGATGCGATCAACCCCGAAGGCATGCAATCCATCCTGTTTGATGGGCAGCCACTGTGGGTATCGCAGACTCCCGACGCCTTGGGCCGTTACTTGCTGTATCGCCACGACCCGCTGACCGGCCAGCTCCATTCGACCGCACGCCTGGTCAGCCAGAACAGTGATGGGCAGTGGGTGCGCTTCAGCGTCCCCGGGGGTGGGCGCAAGCAATACGAAAAGCTGCTGGCGGATGAAAGCAGCCCGTTGGAGGCCTTCGACGTAGCGCCCGATCAGGCCAAGACCTTCCGCACCCTGCTCGACTCAGGCTTCCAAACACACATGCAAAGCCGGGGGCAGGACGCGGCGGCTGCCCAAGGCAACGCGTTTATCGAAGCGCAACCACTGCGCACGGCCTATGAACAAAACGTCGCACGCTTGAGCGAAGACGCCGACGCGTTCTACCAGGCGTTACCGGCCCCGGCGCCGAAAAGCGCACTGCCCGCACTGGCGAGCAACGCAGCCCACAGCGACATTCTCAAGAGCCTGTTCAGCCGCAACAAGCGCTTGATAATCGGAGCCGTCGACAACTCCATCGCCAGTAAACAGCTGTTGATCGAACAACTGCCAGGCCTGGCGGAACAGGGACTCAAGCGGGTGTACATCGAGAACCTGCCCCGCGACCTGTTCCATCGCAAGTTGAAAGTCCTCAACAACCAGCTCAACGGCAACAAAGCCCACGCCCTGCAACAGATCGAGCGGCATCTGGCGCAGGTGGACGAGGCCTTGGGGTTCGCAGCGGATGCGCCGTTCACGTACCGCAAACTGCTGCTCGAAACCCAGCGCCTGAACATCGCCATCGACGGCCTGGACGCTGCAGTTTCATACCATATGGGCCACGTGCTGGCCCTGGGCGAAGGCGCGCGTTTTGTGCCGCGCAGCAGCAAGCTGCGCAATTTCTACTCTCACACCGCTATCGAGCTCAACCTGAAACACAACCCGGACGAAGGTTGGCTGGCGTTGGTCGAGACCAACCGCCTGGGCAGTTACGAACGCATTGCCGGGCTGGCGGAGTTGCAACAGGCGCCAGCGCTGCGCGTTCACGACGTGGCGCCTGGGGAGCCGACCGGCCTGTGGCCCGACACACACAGCAGCGCCCAGTCCCGAGGTGACTACGCCCTATCCATTGCAACAACCCATGGGGCACTGCGCGCACCGAGCAGCCTCACGCCAGCATCGGGCACCGTCTCTCATTACGCGGCGTTCGACATCCCGGCGCCGATGCGCGCGAACATCGACCAGATGCGCCTGGAGCGGCGTGGCCTGGACTCGCGTTACTCCCACGCCCAGCCAGAGAATGCCAGGGCAATGAACACCTTCATCGAGACCCGCCAGCGCCTGTACGCCACTGCCAAAGCGCATTTCGCCGACCTCACCTTGCCCCAACGCAGAGCCTTGGGCGAGCTGACCAGCGCAAGAGACGAGAGCGTATTGTTTGAACGGCTGTTCAAACAGCGCAATGGGCTGGTCATCGGCGAGGCCCATACCGCGCAATCCAGCAAGCGCCTGCTGATCCAATACTTCAAGCACCTGAAAAAGCTGGGGGTCAAGACGCTGTACCTCGAGCATTTGTTGACCGATCTGCATCAGGAAGCCCTGGAAACCTACTACCGCACCTCGAAGATGCCGTCGATCCTGGAGAACTACCTCCGGCAGTTGGACCGAGGCCAGATGCCCCTTTACGAGGGCACGGACACCTACACTCACCTGGTCAAGAAAGCCAATAAATACGGGATACGCATACGAGCGCTGGACTGCACGGCCACCTATTACATCAAAGGTCTGAATGGCGATTTGCCGCGCCTCCAAATGTTCAGCTACTTCGCCAACGAGGTGATCAAGGCCGACCAACTCGCCCAAGGGCCGCACAAGTGGGTCGCGTTCGTGGGCAGCACCCACACTGATACGCACCTGGGCGTGCCGGGCCTCGCCACGCTGCAGGATGCCGTCAGCCTGCATGTGCGCGACAGCGCCCCGGAACTGGCCAGGCCGTTGCACCAGGGGGCGTGGGAATCGTTCGAGGAAGGTAAGGGCGTGGCGTTGCGCAGTGACTTCACGCTCTACGTCGGTATTCCTGGGCGAAAAGTGCCAAGCGTGCCGGCGCCGCCGGACCGCAGCAGACTCACAACACCCGGGCATTTCATCGTCGAGCGCCGAACCTCCACCGAGATCAACCTTGTGCACATGTCCCGTGGCAATGAGATTGTCAGCACCCCCATTCAAATCAACGACAAGGGCCAGTTCCTCATCGAGCGCTGGCCAGAACAGCGTCATCAGCGCTTTTTCTATTTATCGCAACTGGTCGATATGCTCAAAACCCCTCCGCCCAGAGGTGTTGGCCTGAATCACGTCGGCTAAACCCCACGAGCCAGTAACCCAATTCTCCCGCAACCACTCATCGGCGCCCTGCGTCGATGAGCCGAAATAGCATTTCAGATTCAGGTTTTGCCGCCGATAACCCGCTACACCTCGGCTGGCTCAAACAACAACATCAACCAGCAAACAGACATCACTCTTGCGGAGCATTCGATGAACAGCTGGTTCGGTAACATCAGCGTCAACCTCAAACTCGGCCTGGGCTTCGGCCTGGTACTGGTCCTCACTTCGATCCTGGCCCTGACCGGCTGGACCAGCCTGGGCGGCCTGATCGACCGCAGCAACTGGATGAGCGATATCACCCAGCTCAATGCCTCGCTGACCAAGCTGCGCATCGTGCGCCTGCAATACATGCTGGCCAACGGTGACGAAGCCGTGGCACAAACCGTACAGACCAACCTGGACGCTTTCGCTGCCCAGCAACAAAAGCTGCTGGACAGCTTCAAGAGCCCGGATAACCTCAAGCTGCTCAACGAGCAGAAAAGCGTCATCACCGCCTACCAGCAATCCTTGAACAAAATGCGCGAGGCCTACCGTAACGGCAACGCCGCGCGCCAGGTCATGGGTGACAAGGCCGACATCGCCAACGCCCAGATCAATGCCCTGGACACCAGCGTGCAGCAGATGGCCGACAGTCCGGAGCGTTTCGTCCAGTACCAGGCACTGACCCAGGCCAAGGAAGAGTTCCAGCTCGCTCGTTATGAAGTGCGTGGCTACACCGGCAACGTCAACGCCGAAACCGAAGCCCGCGCCGCCGCACAAATCGAAAAAGCCATCAGTGGTTTGAAAAAGCTCAGCGCCGTCTTTGGTTCCGAACAGCAAACCGCACTGGCTTCGCTTGAAACCGCCCTCGGCGCCTACCGCTCCGCCGTACAAAGCTACAAGGCCGCCAACGCCAACATCGTCAGCGCTCGCGCAGAAATGACCACCCAAGGTGCCGACATCGTCACCATCAGCGACAAGCTCTACGACATCCAGCTTGAGCGCCGCGACGCCGAAAGCGCCCAGGCCCGCAGCCTGCAATTGATCAGCACCTTGCTGGCCCTGCTGGTCGGTGTTATCGCCGCACTGGTCATCACCCGCCAGATCACCCGCCCACTGCAGGAAACCCTGGCCGTGGTCGAGCGCATCGCTTCCGGCGACTTGAGCCACAACATCCAGGTCACCCGCCGCGACGAACTGGGCGTGCTGCAACAAGGCATCCAGCGCATGGGCACGACCCTGCGCGAGTTGATCAGCGGTATCCGCGACGGTGTGACACAAATCGCCAGCGCCGCCGAAGAACTGTCGGCCGTGACCGAACAAACCAGCGCCGGGGTGAACAGCCAGAAGATCGAGACCGATCAGGTTGCCACCGCAATGCATGAAATGACCGCCACCGTGCAGGAAGTCGCGCGCAACGCTGAACAAGCCTCCCAAGCCGCCTCCGACGCCGACGGCCAAGCCCGCGAAGGCGACAAGGTGGTGGGTGAAGCGATCGCCCAGATCGAGCGCCTGGCCGCCGAAGTGGCACGTTCCACCGACGCCATGGCGCACCTGCAACAAGAGAGCAACAAGATCGGCAGCGTGATGGACGTGATCAAGGCCGTGGCCGAGCAGACCAACCTGCTGGCACTCAACGCCGCGATTGAAGCCGCGCGTGCCGGTGAAGCCGGTCGTGGGTTTGCCGTGGTCGCCGATGAAGTGCGGGGCCTGGCCCAGCGCACACAGAAATCCACCGAGGAAATCGAAGGCCTGGTCGCCGGTTTGCAGAACGGCACCCAGCAAGTGGCCAATGTGATGAACAACAGCCGCAGCCTCACCGACAGCAGCGTCGAGCTGACGCGCAAGGCCGGTGTGTCCCTGGAAAACATCACCCGCACGGTGTCGAACATCCAGTCGATGAACCAACAGATTGCCGCCGCCGCCGAGCAGCAGAGTGCCGTGGCAGAAGAGATCAGCCGCAGTATCGTGAACGTGCGTGATGTCTCGGAACAGACGGCAACGGCGAGTGACGAGACGGCGAAATCGAGTGTTGAATTGGCGCGTTTGGGTAGCCAGTTGCAGCAGATGGTCAGCCATTTCCGGGTGTAGGAAACCAAAAAGCCGCCTCGGCCTGAACCGAGGCGGCTCCACTTCTCAGACCTTAACGGTCATCGAAGCTGTCCCGCAGGAACTTCCAGACGTGATAAGCACGCAGGCAGTTCACTACGAGGTTCCACGTACGTCGTGCAAACTTAGACATACTCGGCCCTCCGTGAGTTGGGCCTTACCTCCAGCGCACTTACCGGAACACGTGAGCCTTCGGAAGCAGGTCAGCGCTTCCAATGAGGCAGCCGGGCTTTGGTTCCTCCCGCATGAATCCGGCACGGATTACTAGCCCGTGGCGGGCGGTCCATAATTCCGCGCGCACACCCAGCCACCTGCAAAACGACATACTTGGAACGGAGGTGATACTAACCAACATTTTGGTAAAAGGTGTGGCAGGTCACAACAATCCCTCAATAAAAAGCAGCTGATTTATTGCAATTTTTTTCGGTCAGGCTTACAAAAAAATATGACAACTAGCAAAAATATTGCCGACCACCGTCAAACCTTGCGTGATACAAAAACCGGCATTACTATCCGCGTTGCAGGTCAGCGCTTCCAGTGAAGCCGCAGCCCCGGTCACTAACGGGGGTTGCAAAAAAACCGCCCTACTAAGGCGGTTTTTTATTGCCTGCGATTTCCCCTCAGCCCTCACCTTCCTCAACAAACACCACCCGATTCCCAAACGGGTCCTTGATGCTCATCTCCCGCGAGCCCCACGGTGTTGGCTCAACCTCAGGCTTGGCATAGCGATAGTCCTTGCCCTGCAACTGCTGCTGATAGGCGTCCACGCCTTGTGCCTGAATTCGCACCGCTGCGCCCGGCGAGGCGTCACCATGATGCTCGGTCAGGTGCAACACACATTCCCCCAGTGACACTTGCAGATACAGCGGAAAATTCGCCTCGAAACGATGCTGCCAATCCACCTTGAACCCCAGGAACTCGACGTAGAACTCCAACGCCATGGCCTCGTCGAAAATCCGCAAAATGGGGATGACTTTTCCTAAGTGCATGGCAACCGCTCCGTGTATGAAAAGCCCCCACTATAAAGACGAAAAACCACAACGCAAATCGCCATTGCGCGCCAGGAACCGGCCGGCGTGTTGGCCATTCGCCTGCCCCTCGCAGTAACTCAACACGCCGTTGACCCACACCCCGTCAATGCCCTGCGCCGCCCGTTGCGGGTCCTTGAAATCGGCCACATCACGCACGCGCAACGGGTCGAACAGCACCAGGTCGGCCCAGTGCCCTTGGCGAATTTCGCCACGCTCGGCCAAGCCAAACCGCGCCGCCGACAAGCCGGTCATCTTGTGCACCGCCGTGTGCAGCGGGAACAGCCCCACATCCCGGCTGAAATGCCCGAGCACCCGCGCAAACGCGCCCCACAACCGTGGGTGGGGGAACGGGTCTTCCGGCAACCCATCCGAGCCCACCATGGACAATGGATGCGCGAGGATGCGGCGCACATCCGCCTCGTCCATCCCGTAGTACACCGCCCCCGCCGGTTGCAGGCGACGTGCAGCATCCATCAGCGAAACGTCCCACTCGGCGGCGATGTCCTGCAAATCACGCCCGCCCAACTCGGGGTGCGGCGTCGACCACGTGATGGTGATACGAAACGCGTCGGTGACTTGCTTCAGATCCAGGGTCGAAGAACTCGCCGCATAGGGGTAACAATCACAGCCCACCGGGTGGGTTTTCGCCGCCGACTCCAGCGCGGCCAACAGCTGCGGACTGCGCCCCCAATTACCCGCTCCGGCACATTTGAGGTGAGAAATGATCACCGGAACCTTGGCGTGCCGGCCGATCAGGAACGCCTCGTCCATGGCCTCCAGTACCGGCTCGAATTCACTGCGCAAATGGGTGGTGTACACCGCGCCGAACGCCGTCAGTTCTTCACTCAGTTGCAGCACTTCATCGGTCTCGGCGCTAAACGCACTGGCGTAGGCCAGGCCTGTGGATAAGCCGAGGGCGCCGGCCGCGAGGCTGTCTTGCAATTGCTCGCGCATGGCGGTGATTTCGTCCGGCGTGGCGGTGCGATACAGATCGTCCATATGGTTGCTGCGCAACGCCGTGTGGCCGATCAACGCCGCGACGTTGACCGCTGGATGGGCACTTTCCACGGCCGCGCGGTAATCGGCAAACCGTGGATAAGTGAACGCCTCACGCGTGCCCAGCAAATTCATCGGGTCCGGTGGGTCACTGCGCAAACTCACTGGCGAGGCGCTGATGCCACAGTTGCCGACAATCACCGTGGTCACCCCCTGGCTCAGCTTGGGCAGCATCTGCGGCTGGCGGATCACCATGGTGTCGTCGTGGGTGTGCACGTCGATAAACCCCGGCGCCAGCACGCGCCCCGTGGCGTCGATCTGATCCGTGGCCGTTGCCTGCGACAAATCACCGATCGCCGCGATGCGCCCCTCCCACAGTCCCACATCGGCGATGTACCCGGGGGTGTTGCTGCCATCGATGATCAGCGCCTGGCGAATCAGCGTGTCGTACTTCATATCAGTCTCCAAGCGGCAGGCTGTCGGGGCCGCCGCGGTATTCGTCGAGGGCCAGCTTGATGCGGCGCAGGCGCTCGCGGTTGTCGTCCGGCTGGGCCAGTGCCAGCTCGGTGGCGAGCAGGTCGATGGCCAGCAGCATGCCGTAGCGCGCCGCCGTCGGTTTGTAGATAAAACTGGTCTCGGCCGGTTGCAGCGGCAGCAGGACATCCGCCAACTGCGCCAAGGGTGAGTCGGCCAAGGTGATGGCGATGACGCGTGCATCGTAATTGCGCGCCAGTGCCACCACGTCCAGCAGCTCAGGCGTGCGGCCGGTCAACGAACACACGATCAACACGTGATCCGAGCCCAGGGTCGCCGCCGTGACCCGCATCATCACCGGGTCATGGCAGGCGGCAATCGGATAGCCCAGGCGCACCAGGCGCACCTGCAATTCGTCGCTGCACAGGCTCGACGGGCCGCCCATGCCAAACGCGTGGACCATCCGTGCCTTGCCCAGCAGGCTGACCGCATCGGCAAACCCTGCCTGGTTGAACCCCGACAAGTGCTGGCGCAAGGTCGCCTCGATGTCGCCAAGAATCTGCCGATGAAACGCCGACTGCTCAGGCTTGCCCGCCGGGTCCAGAAAACGGCTGCCCACCCCACTGGCCTGGGCCAATTGCAGGCGCAGGTCACGCAAATCGCGACAGCCCACGCTGCGCGCAAACCGCGACAGTGTGGCTGTGCTGACCTCGGCCCGCTGGGACAACGCTTCCAGGCTGGCCGACGCGGCAAACCCCACGTCGTCGAGCAGCAGCCTGGCGATACGCCCTTCACCGGCGCTGAAGGAATCCTGGCGGGCACGGATCTGGTAGAGGATGTCCATGGAATCTCCGGGTTACAGAAGGCAGGACAGACCATAGGTGAGACCGAAGGCGACCACTGAAATCAAGGTCTCCAGCACGGTCCAGGTCTTGAAGGTCTGGATTACCGTCATATTGAAGTATTCCTTGATCAGCCAGAAGCCGCCGTCATTGACGTGGGAAAAGATCACCGAACCCGCACCAGTGGCCAACACCAGCAATTCCGGGTGTGGATAACCCAGACCCATGGCCACCGGCGCCACCACGCCGGAAGCGGTAGTCATGGCGACCGTCGCCGAGCCGGTGGCGATGCGCATCAACGCCGCGAACAGCCAGCCCATCACCAGCGGCGACAGCTGAAACGCGTGGGCCAGCCCCAGGATTTCATTGGTCACGCCCGCATCCACCAGGATGCGGTTCAAGCCGCCGCCCGCGCCCACCAGCAAGGTGATGCTCGCCGTCGGCGCCAGGCATTCATTGGTGAACTTGAGGATCGACTCGCGGTTAAACCCCTGGGCGATGCCCAAGGTCCAGAAACTCACCAAGGTCGCCAGCAGCAGCGCAATCACCGAGTTGCCGATAAACAGCAGGAACTGGTTGAAACCGCTGCCCGGCGTAGAGATCACGTTGGCCCAACCACCGATCATCATCAGCACCACCGGCAACAGGATCGTGCCCATGGTCAGCGCAAAACTGGGCAGGCGGGTACGCGGCTCGCGGTCGATGAACTGGCGTTCCAGCGGGTTTTGCGCCGGCAGGTGAATGCGCGGCACGATGAATTTGGCGTACACGGGGCCGGCGATGATCGCCGTGGGAATACCGATCAAAATCGCATACAGCACGGTCTGCCCCACCGACGCGTTATACGCCAGCACCGCCATCATCGCCGCCGGGTGCGGTGGCACCAAGGCATGCACCACCGACAAACCGGCGACCATCGGCAAACCGACCATCAGGATCGACACGCCCACACGTCGCGCCACGGTAAAGGCGATCGGCACCAGCAACACAAAACCGACCTCGAAAAACAGCGGCAGCCCTACCAGGAACGCGATGCAGACCATCGCCCAATGCGCGTTGCGCTCGCCGAACCGATTGATCAGGGTACGCGCCACCTGCTCGGCGCCGCCGGACTCGGCCATCATCTTGCCGAGCATGGTGCCCAGCGCCACGACCAGGGCGATATGCCCCAGGGTCTTGCCGACGCCCGCCTCATACGAACCCATGATGGTGTCCGCCGGCATCCCGGCCAGCAGCGCCAGGCCGATTGACACCAGGGTGATGACGATAAACGGGTTGAGTCGGTAGCGTGCAATCAGCACGATCAAAGCGATGATGGCGATGGCAGCGTATGCCAATAGCCCCAAGCCCGGTAATGCGGCCATGCGGTACTCCTCGGAAAGGGTCACGTCGAATAGGTTGTGAAAGTCATAAATCATTACCGATGAGTATTTTCAATTTTTATGAAAGTAATTTTCGCCCACAGACAAGCACTGTCGCCTGGGGATATGCCCGACAGCTGTGGATGAAAATTCGGGGGGTGTTCTTACATGAAGATCAGAGGATGTCGGAAACTCAAGCGTCGTCGTCGAGTCCTACAATGCGCAATCACTCACGCTCAGGAAACACGACCATGACTCGTACATCCCTAGCCACCGGCGCCCTGCTCCTCGTCCTGTGCGGCGCGGCCTCGGCTGCCGAAAACGCGGCGTTGCAAAAATGCATGGACGGCGCCAACACCACCGCCGACATGGTCAATTGCAACGCCAAGGAAACCAAGGTGCAGGACAAGCGCCTGAACGCGGCCTACAAGACCGCCCTCGCCGCCCAGGAAGGCGCACGCAAACAGCAACTGCAAGACGTGCAGCGCCTGTGGATAAAATACCGCGATGCCAATTGCGCCTTCGCCGGCTCAGCCACCGGAGGCAGCATCGATCAGGTCAACGGCTCCGGCTGCGTACTGGACATGACCCAGACCCGCGCCCAGGAACTGGAAAACCTGGTCGGACCATGACCCTGTAGGAATAAGCTCCCTCGCCACAAGGTTCCACCCTCAGTCGTGATGCACCTTGGCGCGCTTGAGCAGCTTCTTGCAGCGCTCCGACAAATGCAGCACCCGCAGGTGCTTGCCGGCCTTGGCATACCGCTCGCGCAAGGTCATCAGCGCGGCAATCGCTGAATAATCGACAAAGCTCAGGTGCCGGCAATCCAGCGTCACCTGCGCGGGGTCGCCCGCCGGGTCGAACTGGTTCAAGAACGGCGTGGTCGAGGCGAAGAACAAGGTGCCGTGCACCCGATAGAGCTTGCTGCCATCGGCCTCCAGATGCGTATCGGCGTACAACTCGCGGGCCTGTTGCCAGGCGAAGTTCAGCGCCGCAATCACGATCCCGCACAGCACGGCGGTGGCCAGGTCGGTGAACACGGTGATCACCGTCACTGCCAGGATCACCAGCACATCGTTGAGCGGCACCTTGTTGATCACCCGCAAGGACGCCCAGGCGAAGGTCTGCTGGGACACCACGAACATCACCCCGACCAGCGCCGCCAGCGGAATGCGCTCGATAAACGGCGACAGGAACAGGATAAACAACAGGATCATCACCCCGGCAAACACCCCGGAAAAACGCCCGCGCCCGCCGGAACTGAGGTTGATCACGGTTTGCCCGATCATCGCGCAACCCCCCATGCCGCCAAACACGCCCGAGACCATATTCGCCGCGCCCAGTGCCACGCTTTCGCGATCGGGGTAGCCACGGGTCTCGGTGATTTCGTCGGTGAGGTTAAGGGTGAGCAGGGTTTCCAGCAGGCCGACCATGGCCATCAGGAACGCGTACGGCGCGATGATGCCAAGGGTTTCCTGGGTCCAGGGGACCTGCGGCAGCGCAAACGTCGGCAGGCCGCCGGCGATGTGGGCCATATCGCCCAGGGTGCGGGTCGGCAGGCCAAGCAGGTACACCGCCAGGCCCACGCCGAGGATCGCCACCAGCGCCGGCGGCACTGCGCGGGTGATGCGCGGCAGCAGGTAGACGATGGCCATGGTCACCAGCACCAGGCCGATCATCACGTACAGCGGCATGCCGCTGAGCCAGTGTTCACCGCTCTTGAAATGCTCCAGTTGCGCTAATGCAATGATGATCGCCAGGCCGTTGACGAACCCCAGCATCACCGGGTGCGGCACCATGCGCACCAGCTTGCCCAGGCGCAACAGGCCAAAGGCGATCATGATCAACCCGCCCAGCAGCACCGTGGCCAGCAGGTACTCCACGCCGTGTTGCACCACCAGTGCGACGATCACCACCGCCATCGATCCTGCCGCACCCGAGACCATGCCGGGACGACCGCCGAACAGCGCCGTGAGCGTGCAGATGATAAAGGCGCCGTAGAGCCCCATCAGCGGGTTGAGATGGGCTACCAGGGCAAAGGCGATGCATTCGGGCAGCAGCGCGAAAGACGTGGTGAGGCCGGCCAGGGCATCGGCGCGCAGACGGGTGAGGTTCATGAAGTACCAGGGTATGGCGGGAATAAGGCGGGCGATGGTACGCAATTGCGGGGGGGTGGGGCTAGTCTGGCGGACCGTGTCGGGCCTTTCGCAGGCAAGCCAGCTCCCACACTTGACCGCGTTTGAACCTTGGAATGCCGTCAAGTGTGGGAGCGGGCTTGCCCGCGAAAGGCCGCACCGCGGTCCCAAGCCAACCGCTAGCAGGCATACCGCGCCAGCTTGGCCTGGATAAAGTCGAGGAAACACTGGATGCGCAGCGCCAACTGCGAGTTGCGATAGAACACTGCATGAATCGGCTGGCGATAGCCGCTGTTGAACGCCTCCAGCACCGGCACCAGGCGCCCGGCGTCGATGTCGGCGCTGGTCATGAAGTTCGACAGGCAGCAAATGCCCTGCCCTTCCAGCGCCAGCTGGCGCAGGGTCTCACCGCTGGACGCGGCAATGCCCGGCTGGATCAGCCAGCGGTCGCCTTCCACATGGCGCAGTGGCCAGTGGTTGAGGGTTTCAGTCTGGGTGAAGCCAAGCAAGGTGTGGTCGGCCAGCTCAGCTACCGTGGTCGGCGTGCCGAACTGCTCGATATAGGCAGGGCTGGCGAGGATATGCAGTGGCGTGCAGCCCAAGGCGCGGGCATGCAGGGTGGAGTCGGCCAGCGTACCGATGCGGATCGCGATGTCGGTGCTTTGCTCCAGCAGGTCGATGATCAAGTCATCGCTGTTCAGCTCCAGCTGGATCTGCGGGTACAGGCGGCGAAATTCGGCGATGTACGGCACGATCCCGTGCAGCATGAACGGCACGGCCGCATTGATACGCAGGCGCCCGGCCGGGTGCTTCTGGCGCGACGACAGGCGTTCTTCCAGCTCATCCATCTGCGCCAGGATCAGCTTGGCCTGCTCGAAGAAGTACTTGCCCTCTTCGGTCAGGTCCATGCGTCGCGTGGTGCGGTTGATCAGCGTGGTGTCGAGCTTGGCCTCCAGGCGCGACAAGGTGCGGCTGACCGCCGACGGCGTCTGCCCGACCTGCTCCGCCGCGGCGGAAATCGAGCCGCACTCAATCACGCTGACGAAGATTTGTAGCTCGTCGGATCGGGCTTTCACTGGCTGTCCTCGTAATCGGTTAGCCGCAGCTTACACCGAGAGCTTGAACACCTGCGCCAGATGCTGCTCGTAGCGCGCCACGTCGGCGTCGATGGCCGGGCGTTTCATCACGTCCACACAGAGGAAGGTCGGCAGGCCGGTCATGCCAAGGAATTGGTTGGCCTTGTGGAACGGGAAGTAGACCGCGTCCACGCCCTTGGCTTCGAAAAAGTCGTTCGGGTCGTCGAAGGCTTGCTGCGGTGCGTTCCAGGTCAGCGACAGCATGTATTGCTTGCCCTGGATCAGGCCGCCGCTGCCGTATTTCTGCGACGCATCGGAGCGGGTGCGGCCATCGCTGGCGTACAGGCTGCCGTGGCCTTCGGTGAAGACCTCGTCGATGTATTTCTTGACGATCCACGGTGCGCCCATCCACCAGCCGGGCATCTGGTAGATGATTACGTCGGCCCAGAGGAATTTCGCGACTTCTTCGGCCACGTCGTAGCCTTCATCGATATGGGTGACCTTGACGTCGATACCGCCACGGTCCAGCACGGCCACGGCGGCGTCATGCAGGGTGTTGTTGTAGCGGCCATCGGAGTGGGCGAACTTTTTGCCGCCGTTGAGCAGGAGTACTTTTTTCATGGGAGGGTCTCCAGAAGTTGAAATGTCTGGACGCAGACTATCGACCTCAGCCCCTCGGAATAAGCGGTGGCGCGGCAAAATACATTTGACTGCAATGCACGAATACCTGGCGATTGTTAACCGTTGATCAGCAGATGGCCGCCCAGCAGTACCATACCGATAAGAAACACACGCTTGAACAGCACCGCGCTGATGCGCTGACGCACCACTTGGCCCAACCCCATACCCAGCAGCGCGGGCACCAGCGCCAGCAGCGAGGCATTGATCTCGCCACCGCCGAGGCTGCCGCGCCAGGCCAGGCCGGCGGCCAACGCCAGGGTTGATACGCTGAACGACAGCCCCAGCGCCTGCACCAGTTGGTCGCGGCTCAAGCCCAGGGCTTGCAGGTACGGCACCGCCGGAATCACGAAGACGCCGGTGGCCGAGGTGATGATACCGGTGACCAGGCCACACACCGGGCCAAGCCAGCGTTCGGTTTCAGGCTTGACCTTCAATGTAGGCAGGCACAATCCGCTCAACGCATACACCAGCAGCGCGCCGCCCAAGGCGTGCACCACCCAGCCGCCGCCGTCCATGCCCAGCCACAACGTGCCGAGCCCGGTGCCGAGGAAGATCAGCAGCAACAGCGGCCACAGGCGTTTGAGCAGCGCACGCAGGTGGCCGCCGAATGCCAATTGCCAGAGGTTGGTAACGGTCGATGGAATGATCAGCAACGCCGCAGCCTGCGCCGGGAGCATAGCCAGGCCGAGCAGGCCCATGGCGACCGTGGGCAGGCCCAGGCCGATCACGCCCTTGACGGCGCCGGCCAGCAGGAAGGTGCCGAATACCAGCAGGGTCAGGGCGGGGCCGATGTCTTGGTAGAACGTGAGGACAGTAGTCATGGCCGGATTGTGGCGGGTTGAGGCGGGGTTGGAAATTCGCCATATACTGAGGCAGCCTCTTGTTTTGCGTGAGGCTGATGACGCTTTCGCGGGCAAGCCCGCTCCCACACTTGACTGAGTTCCAGCATGAGAATGGGGTCGAATGTGGGAGCGGGCTGGCCCGCGAAGAGGCCAGCCCAATCACTCGAGAACCCCCGCCATGCACTTTGACCTGATCGACATGCGCCTCTACCTGCACATCCTCGACACCGGCAATATCACCGCCGGCGCCGCCCGCAGCCATTTATCCCTGGCCGCTGCCAGTGCACGCATCCGGGCGATGGAAGCGTCACTGGGCATCGAGTTCCTCGAACGCGGCCGCCGTGGCGTCACCCCCACGCCCGCCGGCAAGGCTCTGGCCCGTCACGCGCGCCTGTTGCTGCAACAGGCCGAACACCTGCAACAGGACCTGGCGGAATACGCCAACGGCGTCAAAGGCCAGGTGCGCCTGCTGTGCAACACCACCGCCCTCAGCGAATACCTGCCGGAACTGCTGGCGGACTTTTTGCGTGAGCACCCCAACCTCGACATCGACCTTCAGGAATTACCCAGCCTGCGCATAACCCAGGCATTGCGCCAGGGTACGGCCGACCTCGGGATCATTTCCGACGCAGTGGACACCCACGGCTTACAGACCCTGGCGTTTCACGACGACCCGCTGGTGTTGATCATGCCGCTGGATCATCCGCTCGCCAGCCGGAACGTCAGCTTCATCGATAGCCTGCAACACGACTACGTGGGCCTCGCCGCCAACAGCGCGCTGGCGGTGTATCTGGAAGAACAGGCCTTGCACGCCGGGTTCCGCCTGCAAACGCGGATCCGCGCGGAAGGTTTTGATGGGGTTATCCGCATGGTCGCAGGCGGCGCCGGGCTCGCCATCGTGCCCCAGGCGGCCCTGGAGCGTTGGCCGAAGGAGCGCCGCTTCAAGGCTCAACCCTTGCGCGAAGAATGGGCCTGCCGACAGCTGCTGCTCAGCGCGCGCTCATTTGAACAGCTACCCGGTTACGCCAAAGCCTTGTTCGACGCCCTGAACCCTTCACACATTTTTTGACCGCGTTGATAACGCTCGGCGGTCACGCAGAGTAATATCTGCCCCCTCAGCAGTTCCAAGGGCAGGTGCGATGTGCACCACCTCGCGAAAAAAGTAGAAGGTAACGTGAATGGCGGATGACATGGTTAACCCGGTGGGCCTCAAGCGGGGCCTGAAGAACCGGCATATTCAGCTGATCGCCTTGGGAGGGGCGATTGGTACGGGGCTGTTCCTCGGTTCGGCGGGCGTGCTCAAGTCAGCGGGGCCGTCGATGATCCTGGGTTACGCGATCGCCGGTTTCATCGCATTCCTGATGATGCGCCAGCTTGGCGAAATGATCGTCGAAGAGCCGGTGGCCGGTTCCTTCAGCCACTTCGCCCACAAATACTGGGGCGGCTACGCGGGCTTTCTGGCGGGCTGGAACTACTGGGTGCTCTACGTACTGGTCGGCATGGCCGAACTGACGGCGGTGGGCAAGTACATCCAGTTCTGGTGGCCAGAGGTTCCGACCTGGGTCAGCGCGCTGGTGTTCTTTGCGGCCGTGAACCTGATCAATACCCTGAACGTGAAGTTCTTCGGTGAGGCCGAGTTCTGGTTTGCGATCATCAAGGTGGTGGCGATCATCGGCATGATCCTGCTCGGCTGCTACCTGCTGTTCAGCGGCCTTGGCGGCCCGCAAGCGTCCATCAGCAACCTGTGGGACCACGGCGGGTTCTTCCCGAATGGCGGCATGGGGCTGTTGATGTCGATGGCGTTCATCATGTTCTCGTTCGGTGGCCTGGAGCTGGTGGGCATCACCGCCGCCGAAGCCAGCGAGCCGCGCAAGGTGATCCCCAAGGCGATCAACCAGGTGGTGTACCGCATCCTGATTTTCTACGTCGGCGCCCTGACCGTGCTGCTGTCGCTGTACCCGTGGGACCAACTGTTGCAAACCCTCGGCGCGTCGGGCGATGCCTACAGTGGCAGCCCGTTTGTGCAGATCTTCTCGTTGATCGGTAATGACACCGCGGCACACATCCTCAACTTCGTGGTGCTGACCGCAGCGTTGTCGGTCTACAACAGCGGCGTGTACTGCAACAGCCGCATGCTGTTCGGCCTGGCCGAGCAAGGCGATGCGCCAAAAGCGCTGATGAAGCTGAACAAGCAAGGCGTGCCGCTACGCGCCCTGGCGGTCTCGGCGTTGGTGACGATGCTGTGCGTGGTGGTCAACTACGTGGCACCGCACAGCGCGCTGGAACTGCTGTTTGCACTGGTGGTTGCCTCGCTGATGATCAACTGGGCACTGATCAGCCTCACCCACATCAAGTTCCGCAAGGCCATGGGCGAGCAAGGCGTGACCCCATCGTTCAAGACCTTCTGGTTCCCGTACACCAACTACCTGTGCCTGGCATTCATGGTGGTGATCATCAGCGTGATGCTGGCGATCCCGGGGATTCGCAATTCGGTGTTTGCAATGCCGGTGTGGGTGGGGGTGATCTACATTGCCTATCGCTTGCGGATGAAAAACACGAAAGTCGCTGTGGCGCAGTAATCCGTGTGGGAGCGGGCTTGCTCGCGAATGCAGTCGGCCAGTTACGGCTGAGTTGACTGGCCCACCGCATTCGCGAGCAAGCCCGCTCCCACAGTAAACAAAAGCGTGTCAGAGGAATCGGACTCTGCTGCGCTTCTGGGCATCCCGATGTCGAGTTCAGACCACTGGCGCAACGCCCGAGGCCGTAGGGTTCATCTTTGAATTCCCTGCCTCGGAGACATCATGTCCAAGCCCATCACCGTACTGCGCGACACTCACCCCCTGCCGGTCCTGGACGCGTGCAAATGGGAAAAGCTCGAAGGCGACCCGCACACCGTCAACCTCAACGCCTATACCAGCGAAGACGGCAGCAAGATCATGGGCACCTGGATCTGCACACCGGGCAAGTGGTATGTGGACTACGTGAAGTGGGAATACTGCCACTTCCAGGAAGGCTACTGCATCATCACCCCAGACGGCCTGGAGCCGATTCACTTGCGTGCCGGGGACATCTTTGTGGTGGAACGTGGGATGAAAGGCACCTGGGAAGTGGTCGAGACCGTGCGTAAGTACTTCGTGTTCGCCTGACCTGCTGCTGAAGCCAAAACCGCTGTCGTGAGCAGGCTTGCCCCGCTCACGACAGGTTGACCTTATTCGGGTTTGCGGTAGCTGTTGATGATTGCCGAGAAGTCCTTGCCCCCCTCCCCACGCTGACTCATCGATTGGTACAACTGCTGCGCCACCGCGCCGAGGATCACAGGTTGGTGCGCCTGGCGTGCCGCTTCAGTCGCCAGCCCCAGATCCTTGAGCATCAGGTCGGCACCAAACCCGCCGGTATAGCCACGGGACGACGGCGCCGTTTCGATCACCCCCGGCCACGGGTTGTAGGTATCGGAACTCCAGCAGCGCCCGGTCGAGCTGTTGATGATTCCCGCCAGCACCTGGGTATCGATGCCCAGCGCATCCCCCAGCGCCATGGCTTCGCTGACGCCGACCATGCTGATGCCCAGCAGCAGGTTGTTGCAGATCTTGGCGATTTGCCCGGTACCCACGTCGCCGCAGTGCACGATGTTGCGGCCCATCTGCGCCAGCACCGGTTGCAGGGTGGCGAACAGTTCTGCGGTGGCGCCGACCATAAAGGTCAACGTCCCGGCCTGGGCGCCGCCGGTGCCGCCGGACACCGGTGCATCCGCCATCACCACGCCTTGCTTGGCGGCAGCCGCGGCTACGTCACGCGCGGTTTGCGGGTCGATGGTGCTGCAATCCACCGCCGGTACGCCTTTGCCGATGCCGGCGAGTACGCCGTCTTCATTCAGCCAGACGCTGCGCACATGGGCCGCGGCCGGCAGCATGGTGATCACCAGTTCGGCGCCGTTGGCCGCGTCACGCGGTGAGGCGCTGATAGTGCCGCCCAGCTCGGCCAGCTCCTTGAGGACCGTCTGGTTCAAGTCGAACAGGTTCAGCGCGTGGCCGGCCTTGATCAGGTTGCGGGCCATGGGCGCGCCCATGTTGCCCAGGCCGATAAATGCAATCTTCATGCTCGTCTCCCGGAATCAGCGCAGGTTGATGGTGGTGTTGACGCCATCGTTGACCGTGTCGTCGTCGAACCAGCGGCTGGTGACGGTCTTGGTCTGGGTGTAGAACTGCACCACTTGCTTGCCGTACGGGCCGAGGTCGCCAAGTTTGGAGCCACGGGAACCGGTGAAGCTGAAGAACGGCACCGGCACCGGGATCGGAATGTTGATGCCGACCTGGCCTACATCGATTTCGCTCTGGAACTTACGCGCCGCCGCTCCACTTTGAGTGAACAGGCCTGTGCCATTGCCAAACGGGTTGGCGTTGACCAGTGCGATGGCCTCATCGAGAGTCGCAACTTCGATCACCACCAGCACCGGGCCGAAGATTTCCTGGGTGTAGATCTGCATGTCGGTGGTCACGCCGGAGAACAGGGTCGGGCCGACAAAGTTGCCTTGCTCGTAGCCCGGCACCTGGATGTCACGGCCGTCCAGCTCCAGCTTGGCGCCTTCCTTCACACCGCTTTCGATCAGTTCCAGGATGCGCGCCTTGGCACGCTTGGAAATCACCGGGCCGACGTCGGTGCCGGCTTCACTGCCGGCGTTGACCTTGAGTTGCTGCGCCAGCGCCTTGAGGTCCGGCAGCCATTGCTTGGACGCCCCCACCAGCACCACCACCGAGGTGGCCATGCAGCGCTGGCCTGCTGCGCCGAAACCGGCACCGACCAGGGCGTTGAGGGTGTGCTCGCGGTTGGCATCCGGCAGCACCACGGCGTGGTTCTTGGCGCCCATCATCGACTGCACGCGTTTGCCGTGCTTGCCCGCCAAGTCGTACACATGGGTGCCGACTGCGGTCGAGCCGACGAAGGACACGGCCTTGATGTCTTTGTGGGTGCACAGCGCATCCACCACGTCCTTGCCGCCGTGCACCACGTTGAGCACGCCCGCCGGCACACCGGCTTCCAGCGCCAGTTCTACCAGCAGCATCGTCGACAGCGGGTCCTGCTCGGACGGTTTGAGGACGAATGTGTTACCGCAGGCAATTGCCATCGGGAACATCCACAGCGGAATCATCGCCGGGAAGTTGAACGGGGTGATGCCGGCGCACACGCCGATCGGTTGACGCAGGGTGTAGGTGTCGACGCCACCGGCGACGTTCTCGGCGAATTCGCCCATCTGCAGGGTGCCGATGGAACAGGCGTGTTCCACCACTTCCAGGCCGCGGAAAATATCGCCTTCGGCATCGGCAATGGTCTTGCCCTGCTCGGCGCTGAGGACCACGGCGATGCGCTTGGAATGTTCGCGGATCAACGCTTGCAGCTTGAGCATGATGCGCATGCGCGCGCCGATCGGCGTCAGCTTCCAGGTCTGGAAGGCGCGGTGGGCGGCGTCGATGGCGGCATTGACTTCATCGGCCGTGGCGAACGGGACTTTGGCCAGCACTTGCTGGGTGGCCGGGTTGACGATGTCTTGCCAGTGGGTGGTCTTGGACTCGACCCATTCACCATTGATCAGCAATTTGACCTGTTGTACGGAGATATCGGCAGAAGCGTTCATGGGGTCTCCAATCTTGTAGTTATGCAGAGACAAGGCGCGTGAATCGCCTTGGGAATGAGGCGTTCGGACTGTTTTTGGAGTATAGATGTGCAAATCTCTAATAAGAACGCACATAAAAGCCGGACCAATATGCAAAAAAACATCACGTCACTGGGCGCCCTGAACTGGGATGACCTGAAGTTTTTCCTCGAAGTGGCCCGCACCCGCAAAGCCAGCGTCGCCGCCAAGCGCCTGGCGGTGGACTACACCACGGTGTCGCGGCGCATCAGTTCGCTGGAGGTGTCACTCGGCACCCTGCTGTTCGAAAAGTCCCGCACCAACGGCTTCGTCCTCACCCCCGAAGGCCAGCGTTTGCTGGGCTATGCAGAATCGATCGAAAGCACCCTGCACATGGCCTGCGAGCAGGTTTCCGGCTCTGGCGTGGCGCTGTCCGGGCATGTGCGCATGGGCTGTACCGAAGGGTTCGGCAGCTTTTTCGTCACGCCGCAATTGAGCCACTTCGTCGATACGTATCCGGCAATTTCGGTGGACATCCTGCCCCTGCCCCACTTCATCAGCCTGTCCAAGCGCGAAGCCGACATCGTCATCGCCCTGGAACGCCCGGAACACGGGCCTTATGTGTGCTGCAAGCTGTGCGACTACAAACTGCAGTTGTACGCGACCCAGGAATACCTCGACCAACACCCGCCGATCCGACGCCCGACGGATCTGGCCGAGCATCCGTTCATCAGTTACGTGGATGACTTGGCGTTCAGCTCCGAATTGTTGTACCTGGCAAACGTGGTGCCCGGCGCCAGCGCCAGCTTGCGCAGCACCAGCGTGATTGCGCAGTACGTGGCAGCGCAGCAGGGGCGGTCGATGGCGATCCTGCCGTGTTTCCTGGCGGCGCAGGACCCGCGCTTATTGCCGGTGCTGGGAGAGGAGATCGCGATTACGCGGCAGTTCTGGATGTATTGCCGCGAGGACTTGAGGAAGTTGAAGCGGATTACGTTGTTGTGGGACTACATCCGGGAAGTGACGGAGCAGAACCAGGGGTTGTTGATGGGGGAGACACGAGAGATGGGGTTTAAAGCACACCCCAAATAGAGTGTGGGAGCTGGCTTGCCTGCGATTGCGGTTGATCAGTCGGCACTTCACGGCTGATAGACCGCTATCGCAGGCAAGCCAGCTCCCACAGTTGATTGTGTTTCAATTTGAAAATAGGTGAGTCGACTCAGTCGGCGATCACCACGAGCGACACCCGCCGGTTCTCCGTACGCCCTGCCACCGTGGTATTCGGCGCTACAGGTTCGCTGCTGCCCAGCCCGCGCAACTGGATGTTTTCTTCCTTCATCCCCACGCCGGTCAGCACCTTGGCCACGCTTTTCGCGCGACGCAGCGACAGTTGCTGGTTGTAGGTTTCCTTGCCCGAGGCGTCGGTGTGGCCGTCGACACGCACCCGTTCGATACCCACGCCGAGCAGGGCCTTGCCAATGCGTTCGACGATTTCGGTACTGGGCGGGTTCAGGCTTTCGACATCGCTGCCAAACAGCACTTTGCCAGACAGGCCAAAGGCCCAGCCGTCGTCGGTGAGTTCAAAGCCTTGTTGCTTGAGCACGGCAATCTGCGCCGGGGTCAGGCCTTTGGGTGGGGCCGTCTGGCAGCCGCCGAGGGCGAGCAGCGCCACCAGGAGGGTGATAAACATAAAGCGCGCGGTCGAGAACAAGGGGTCAACTCCTGTGTTGAACGTTGACGACGGAGGCTTCCGATTCCGCCGTTTGCTGGCCGCCCGAAGACGAGCGTTTGGCCTGGTACATCGCCGCATCGGCGGCATTGAGCAGGGTGCCGGGGGTGGCACCATGATCGGGGTAGAGGGCGATGCCGATACTGAGGGAGGTAAACACCTGGGCCTCTCCCGGCACAGAGATGGGCAGGTCCATGCTGGCGATGATGTTGTCGGCGATACGCTGGGCATCTTCCAGTTTGTGCAGGGGCGCCAGCAGGATCGCGAATTCGTCACCGCCCAGGCGTGCCACCAGGTCATCCTCACGCAGCTGCGCACGCACACGGTCGGCGACGGCCACCAGCACCGCATCACCGGCGGCGTGGCCGAAGCTGTCGTTGATTTCCTTGAAGCGGTCGCTGTCGAGGTACAGCACCGCCAGTTGTTCCTTGGCCTTGGCGGCACTGCGCAGGGCGCGGATCAAGCGGCCTTCGAAGAACGCGCGGTTGGGCAGGCCGGTCAGGCTGTCGTGGTTGGCCAGGTGCACGAGGGTTTCGTTCTCGCTTTGCAGGTGGTTCTGCCAGGCTTGCATCTCACCGAGCAAGGCGTTGAAGTCGCTGCCCAGGCTGTCGAGCTCGGCAATCCGCGCCGGCGGCACGCGGCGGTCGAAATCCCGCTCGCTACGGGCAGCGTGGGCCACGGCGGCGAGGCTTTGCAACGGCCCGGTGATGCCGCGCAACAGGCGCTGGGCCAGGTGCAGGGCGACCCAGGCGCTGAGGGCGGTGCAGATCAGAATCCCGGCCAGGCCGCTGAGCAAGAAGCGCAGCAGGCTGCCGCCGTGGCCGGTCAGGTGGATGCTGCCGATGATGCGCCCTTGGTGCAGGATCGGCTGGCTGATGGGTTGTTCAAGCAGGGTATGCGCCAGCGCCAGCTCTACCCGCGAAAGCATGCCGGTGTCCGGACGCACCCATTGCGCCAGCAACTTGCCGTTGGCATCGAAGACTTCGGCCTGGGCCACTTCTTCGGTGGAGGCAATCAGACTGAGGGCCTCGGTGGCCGCCGCGCTGTCGTTGAACACCACCGCCGCTTCCACGGTGTAATTGATCGAACGCGCGATCAGGTGCAGGTTGTGTTCGGCATAGACACGCAGCGCCAGCACGCCGAGCAGGGTCAAGGACACACTCGCCAGAATCACCGCCACCAGCGCCAGGATCATGTGCCCACGGCCGATGACCGAACGTAGGGTCGGGCGTTCTTTCAGCGCGGTCATGGCTCTGGCGCCCTGCGTCGGGACAGTTGCAGCACACTCGGGTGAATGCGCACGCCGCTGCGCGCCACCGAGTCGAGATTGACTTCGAACGACACCTGCTCATCCCCTACCCGCAGGCAGAACAGACTGCCGACGGTGCACTGGTCGCCACCTTCACTGATGCTCAGCACCGGGTGGCCGATCAGCGAGGCAAACAACTTGCTGCGTTCATCAGCGCTGAGTTTGCCGATGTATACGGCGTTACAGGTATTGACGATGTCGGGGTGATCGGCCAGCAAGCGCTGGACCAACACCGGACGGCCGGTGGCCTGGGTGGTACCTTTGATCAGGTCGTCGGTGTACTGGGTGGGCCCGACGATGCACAGCCGCAGCTGCGCAGGTTCCACCGGCCAACGGGCGTAGCTGAGGATACCGAGTACCACCTGGGTGACGGCCTGGGCGCGATGATCCGCCGGGCTGGGCGCCTGGGCAAACACGCGGGGAGCGAGCATGCACAGAACCGCCGTCAGCAGCATGTGTCTCCAGCTCAAACGACGCTCTGTAGGCGAGACAGCCACGTTCATGCAGCGTTTCTCTCAGGACTTGTCACAATGATGCCGCAACGATAGCACAGCGACGGAAACCCCCGCGATATAGCGCCATAAATGACCTATCAGTCAGGTTTTTGCGCCACATGCCCCAACTCCAGCATCAGCCCGCTCAAGCGCTTGACCTTACGCCGCACGGCCTCTTCAAATACCCCGCCACGGGGTTCGATCAGGCTGAACCAGCGCTTGGCCCGGGTGATGCCGGTGTAGATCAGTTCTTTGGTCAGCACCGGGTTCAACGCATCCGGCAGGATCAGCGCGGTGTGGGTAAATTCCGAGCCCTGGGATTTGTGCACGGTCATGGCGTACACGGTTTCCACATCGTTCAGACGACTGGGCAGAACAAACCGTACACCACCCTGGCCATCGTTACGTGGGAAAGCGACGCGTAGCACCTGGGGCCCGCCGTCACTTTCGGGCAGCTTGAGGGCGATGCCAATGTCGCCGTTCATCAGGCCCAGGCCGTAATCGTTGCGAGTCATCAATACCGGGCGGCCTTCGTACCATTGCTCGTCGCCGTCGATCAGCCGCGCTTTGCGCAAGGCGGCGGTGATGCGCAGGTTCAGCCCTTCTACACCCCACGGGCCTTTGCGCACGGCACAGAGCAGTTGGAAGGCGTCGAAAGCCTGCAATAACTGTTGTGCCCAGTCGATCCAGGCATTGTCTTCGCGCGGGGTGTCGAGGGTGGGACGCGCACTGCGCAGCAGGTCGAGGTAGTAGCGATAACCTCTGGCGCCGTCACTGCCCTGCCCGTCCAGGACCAAGCGTTCCAGGGCATGGTCGTGTTCCCCTTTGAGCCTTACGCAAGCCAGGTCGGCGTGGCTGCCGGTATTCAACAGGTCACGGGCTTGCTCGGGGTTTTGCTGGTTGACCCAGCGGGCGAGCTGACCGATGCCGCTGCCTTCGCCGAAACGCCGCGAGTAGCGCAGCATCACCACTTGCTGGGCCAGGGGATGGCTGGCGTCGCGGTCTTCCTCCAGGCCGCTGGCGCTGAGGTCTTCGCCACTGACCGCTTGCAGCCATTGGCGGGTGTCGGCGCTGTACCAGCCGGCTTCGGCGTCGCGGCACAAGTCGCCAAGCACGGCGCCCGCTTCCACCGAGGCGAGTTGGTCCTTGTCGCCCAGCAGCACCAGCCGTGCATGGGGCGGCAAGGCGTCCAGCAGGTTGGCCATCATTTCCAGGTCGATCATCGAGGCTTCGTCCACCACCAGCACATCCAGCGGCAAGGGGTTGCCCAGGTGATGACGGAAATGGCGCGTCCCCGGGCGGCTGCCCAGCAAGCGATGAACCGTGGTGACCTGGGTCGGGATTTTTTCGCGCACGTCGTCAGGCACGGTCAGCGACTGGACTTGCTGGCTGATGGATTCGGTGAGACGCGCCGCCGCTTTGCCGGTGGGCGCGGCCAGGCGAATGCGCAACGGGCTGCCGGCTTCTACCGCCGGCGCTTGCAGCAGTGCGAGCAGGCGCACCACGGTGGTGGTCTTGCCGGTGCCGGGGCCGCCGGTGACGATGCTGAATGCACCGCGCGTAGCCAAGGCACAGGCGAGTTTTTGCCAGTCGATCACGCCGTCCGGTGGCGGCTGGTCGAACAGGCCATTGAGACGCTGGGGCAAGTCGGCAGCGACGCTTTCCTGGGTGGCGAGGCGGCGACGCAAGGCGCTGTCGATGCGCCGCTCGTAAGTCCAGTAACGACGCAGGTACAGGCGCGTGCCGGCCAATACCAGCGGGCGGCTTTGCGCGGCCTCACTGGCGTCGACGGCCTGGGCCACCAGGCGACTGGCAGCCAGCGCCTGGCACCAGTGGCCACCGTCGAGGCCGTCGAGCAGTTGCGACGGCAGCAACATCGCACCGGTCTGCAGGTCGCCTTCGGGCGGCAAGGACAGCGCGAAGTCCGGCGCCTTGAGGGTTTCGAACAGGTCCAGGCAGACGTGACCGTGGCCCAGTTGGTGGCTGGTCAATGCAGCGGCCAGCAGCACCAGCGGGTCGGCCTGGGGATCGAGTTCGTGCAGGAAGCCGACGAAGGCTTTGTCCAGGGCGCGCAGCCAGCCGCGGTCAACCCAGCGCTCCAGCAGTTGCACGAGGTCGGCGGCGCGGCTGAGGGGGTCCAACGCCTCCAACGGCAATGGCGACAGGCTCATAGCAGAACTCCTTGTTCCCAGGCGGGCTCAACCTTGGGTGGGATGGGCTTGCCCTGAAACAACAGGTCCAGGCTTTCAATCAGTTCGCGCGGCGGGCGGGTGAAATACGCGCCACGGCTGGCGGCTTGAACGCCGCGCAGGAACACGTAGAGCGCACCGCCGACGTGGCGGTCGTAGTCATAATCGGGCAGGCGTGCCTTGAGCTGGCGGTGCAGGGCCAGTAGGTAAAGCACGTATTGCAGGTCATACCGATGCTCGAGGATCGACTGCTCCATGGCTTCCAGCGTGTAGGCCGAATCGTCGGGGCCGAGCCAGTTGGATTTGTAGTCGGCCACGTAATAGCGGCCGTCGTGTTCAAAGGTCAGGTCGATAAAGCCCTTGAACATGCCGTTGAGCAGCACCGGTTCGGCGGCGACCCGGGACACTCCGTTGTGGGTGGCCTGGCACACCAGCTTGTCGAGGGCGAGCACGTCGACTTTGTGGCTGGCGAACCAGAACTCCATTTCGATCTGGTATTGCTGCAGGTTGCTGAGTGCGACCTGATCGTTATCCACCGGCAGCGGGGTGTGCAGCAACTGGCCCAGCCAGGCGCTGAGGGTGGTGATCCAGCCTTCCCAATTGCGTCGGTTGCAGCGCGCACCAACGGCTTGTTCGATGGCCTGCGGGGTGACGTTGAAACCATCTTCGCCCGCCCACTCCAACAGGCCGTGGAGAAAAGTCCCCGGATTCGGACCGCGTGGGAAACGGTGAATGTCACCGCCGGACGCCGCCACTTCGCGCGGCGCATCCGGGTCGAGGCGCTCGTCATCGAACAGCTTTTGCGCCTGCGGGCTTTCCGGGGCTTCAAGGGTGGCCACACTCATGCTGTCGCCAATGCGCAGGGCGCTGTAGGACGCGATCCACCAGTTCTCTGCCGCTTTGCGTTTGGGCAGCAATGGTGCAAGCAAGGTGGCTTCGTTGCGCGGTGGGTGGAAGAGGATGTCTTGCGCGTCGGGCACGTGGCCGTAGTGAACGGCGGGGCAGCCTTCCTGCAAGTCCAGCAACCAGCGCGCCAGGGCAGCGGACTCACCCAGCGCGGCACCGGCGCCGAGCAAGTAGCCCAGCGCCGAGAGATGTAACACCGAGCTGCTGCTGTTGCCGCGCTTGAGGTCGGCGATACCGAGCCAACAGGCGTGCTTGGCGCGAGTCAGGGCTACGTAGAACAGGCGCAGGTCCTCGGCCAGGCGCTCATCGTCGGCCTGGGTGATGAGCTCGGCGGTCGGGCGCAGGCTAACTTGGGGTTTACCCTTTTCATCGTGGTAGTGCAGCGGCAAGCGCGTGCCGTCCACCGGTTTGGCCGAGCAGATGAACGGCAGGAAGACCAGGTCGTACTCCAGGCCCTTGGACTTGTGAATCGTCACCACTTTGACCAGTTGCTCATCGCTTTCCAGGCGCAGGATCTGCTCTTCCCCGGCTTGCCCCGACAATGCCAGGTGTTCGGCCAGATGGCGGATCAACGCCTGTTCGCCGTCCAGTTCCGAGGCGGCTTGTTGCAGCAGTTCACTGAGGTGCAGCAGATTGGTCAGCACCCGTTCGCCGTCGCTACGGGCGATCAGGGTTTGCGGCAATTTGAAGTCATGCAGCAAGCGCCGCAGCATCGGCAGCACGCCTTGGGTACGCCAGATCGCGCGGTAGCCACGGAACTGCATGACGCGGGTTTCCCACGCCAGTTCGTCCTGGTTCAGACGCTCCAGTTCCGGCAGTGACAGGTTCAAGGTGACGCAAGCCAGGGCAGCGCGCAGCGGGCGCTCGACGTCCGGCTCGGCGCAGGCCTTGAGCCAGGCCAGCAGGTCATGGGCTTCCTGGGCGGCGAAGACCGAGTCCTTGTCCGACAGGTACACGCTGCGTACGCCACGGGCGGCCAGTTCGGCGCGCACGGCTTGGGCTTCCTTGCCATCACGCACGAGGATGGCGATGTCTGACGGCAGCACCCCGTTGAAACTACCATCTGGCTGTAGGAAACCTGCTGTGCCCTGCTGCCCGCCGTTGAGCAGTTCAGCAATCTGCGTGGCACAGGCGCCTGCCAGTTGATGGCGATAGGCCACAGTGGAAATCGGTTGGTCGGTGGGCAGGTGCCACAGGTTCATCGCCGGCAGCGTCTGGCCATTGACCTGCAACAGCTCCTTGCGGCCTTGGGACAAGACCGGCTGGAACGGCACCGGGTTTTCACCGTCCGGCTTGCGGAAGAGAAACGCGCCACGGCCGCTTTCGGCACGTTGGAACACGTGGTTGACCGCCTCGACCATCGCGTGGCTGGAGCGGAAGTTGGTGCCCAGGGTGTGATGGCGCCCGGTAGTGGCCTCGCGTGCGCGCAGGTAAGTATAGATGTCGGCGCCGCGGAAGGCGTAGATCGCCTGTTTGGGGTCGCCGATCAGGAACAGGCCGCTGTCGAGGTGGTTTTCTTCGATGCGGTAAATGCTGTCGAAGATGCTGTATTGCACCGGGTCGGTGTCCTGGAATTCGTCGATCAGCGCGACCGGGAACTGCTCGCGGATCACACTGGCCAGGCGCTCGCCGCCGTCGGCCTGGAGCGCGGTGTTGAGGCGCGTGAGCATGTCGTCGAAGCCCATTTCGGCGCGGCGACGCTTTTCTTCTTCGAAGCGTTTGCCAACCCAACCGGCGGCATGTTGCAGCACCGCGGCATCGGGGGTTGGCAGCGCGTCGAGGGCGGCCTTGAGGTCGGCCATGGCCTCGATGCCAGGGTGCTGCGGCGGCTCGCCCTTCCAGGCTTCGGCCATGCCGTCGGGGCTCAGGCGCGTGAAGCCGGTGCCGATGTCGAGTTGTTCGAGGGTTTCGTCAGCGGCCCAGGCGCTGATCTTTTCGAACCAGGGCTCGAAGTACCGCGCCTGCATCTTGCGGCCGTCGACGGCTTTGGCGGCCACGGCTTGCAGGCAGATGTCACGCAGTTCGATGGCCCATTGCTGCCACGGTGCCTTGAGCTCGATCAGTGCTTCGCGGCGTTCCTGCAGGCAGGCGTTGATCAGTTCGGCAGGGTCGCGGCTTTCACCGCTGGGGCGTTCGCTGCCAAACAATGCGCGCACCCGCGGCATCAGCGCGGCGGGGCCACCCCAGTGGGTGCGGACCCAGTTGAGCGCATCGTCGTGCATCGGGTAGCAGAACAGTCGCCAGTAATCGCGCAGGACTTCGCCAAGCAAGTCGCTGTGGTCGGTTTCCAGGGTTTGAGTGAACAGGCTGCCGCTGTCGAACGCGTGCTCGCGCAGCATGCGCTGGCACCAACTGTGGATCGTCGAAACTGCGGCTTCGTCCATCCATTGCGCGGCGATGTCCAGGCGGTTGGCGCAGGCGGGCCACTGTTCGGGCAGGTATTGGTTGCGCAGGTCGGCGATCAGCGCATCGGGTTGCTGGATTTCGTCGCGAAAGTAGCGCGCGGCTTCGGCCAGGCGGATGCGGATACGCTCGCGCAGCTCCTTGGTGGCGGCGTCGGTAAAGGTTACGACGAGGATTTGCGGTGGCAGCAGTTCGCGGCCAAACCCGGACTCTTCGCCACCGTGCCCCAGTACAAGACGCAGGTATAAGGCAGAAATGGTGAAGGTCTTGCCGGTGCCGGCGCTGGCCTCGATCAGTTGGCTGCCTTTGAGCGGAAAGGCCAGGGCCAAGGGTTTGCTGCTCATGCGCTGGCCTCCTCGCTGGTCAGTGATCGCCATGCTGCGTTCATCAGCGGGCGATACAGGGTTTCGCAGCAGCCTTCGAATTCGGCGCTGGCGATGAGTGTCGCGTAGTCGGGGAATTGGCGGGTAAGCGCAGGGCTTTCGCGGCGCTCGCCGTCGGTGTTCACGCCGTCACCTTCGTAGGCTTTGCTGGCTGCGGCGTCGGCTTTGGCCGGGTCGGTTTGGCCGAGCCAGGCGAAGGCGGTCTTGACGGCCACGGGGAGCGGCTGTTGCATCCCGCGATGCCAGGCCTGGAGCAGCTTGCGCAGGATGTCCTGGGCGGTGGATTTCTCCAGAGGGGCCAGCAGCAGGGTGTCGTCGCTGGCGACCAGGCCGGTACTTAACGAAAGGCCACAGGCGCACGCGACCACGTGGTTGACCCAGGGGCGGATCAGCCGATGCCACTTGCGAGTCTTGATCGAACCGATGCTGTTGGGAATAGTGGTCACGCTAAGCAATCCGCCATCACTGCGCCGGTGCAGGCCGCTGATCCAGCCTTCCAGCTGAATGCCTTGATGCTCAAAACTGATCGGTTCAGCACCGGTGTGTGGCGTGGGCCAGAGAGCCAGCAGTTGTTGGTAACGTTGCAGCAGGTCGGGCAACGGCTCGATCAATTCATTGCGCAGGCATTCGCCAAAACCGACCATGGGCAGCAGGCCACTCCCTTGCAGGCGCAGGGCTTGGGCGTTGAGGGCCTGGTCAGGATGATCGGGCTCGGCCAGTGCCGCGTTTAACAAACTGTCGCTGAGGCTGTAGCGTTGCAGGGCGTCGAGAACGAAGGGTTCTTCATCGGCCAGAGGCACTTCAGCGGCCTCGAAGAACACTTTCAGACGCTGGCTGAAGAAATGTTTGACCGGGTTGCGCAGGAAGTCTTGTAACTGGCCGAGACTCAGAGGTTCTTCCTGGTGATGCTCCGGCAATTGCTCTGCTTTGGCTTCGACATCAGATGCTTCGTGCAGCAGCTGCCATTCGCGAGCGTAGCTGAACAGCGCATCGCCTTCGTGGAAGTAGCGGGCGCTGAAGGGTTGCAGCGGGTGTTCCTGGGTCATTGCCTCAAGCAGCGGTTCGGCGCTGTGGGCGTGGTGCCAGCCGCTGGCGAGGTGGTCGCGCAACTGGCCGATCAGCACCGAGGCCGGGCGCTCGCTGTTGTCGCGGATGCTGCGGCCGACCCAACTGATGTAAAGCTGGTCGCGCGCCGAGAGCAGGGCTTCGAGCAGCAGGTAACGGTCGTCTTCGCGGCGTGAACGATCGCCGGGACGGTAGTCGCTGCCCATCAGGTCAAAGTCCAGCGGCGGCTGGGCGCGCGGGTAGTCGCCATCGTTCATGCCGAGCAGGCAGACAAGTTTGAATGGGATCGCTCGCATGGGCATCAGTGTACAAAAATTGACAGCTCCAGCGAGGAAGCGTTGGGACAGGCGGCCTTGGTCCAAGCCAGCCAGCCAAGCCTCACGGACTACGGTGAGCGGTAACTCGTCCTGTAGGCCTACGGACTCGCAGGTTTCCATCCAGGTTTCGCGCAGCTGTTCGAGTTGGCCCAGCAAGTAGTCGTCGTGCTCGCTGCTAGGCAGGAAGAACAGTTGCATCAGGCGTTGCAGGCGCTCGCCCCAGACCTGGGGAGTTGCCGACTCGGACAGGGTTTTATGCGCGTCATTGAGGGCGTCGAGCAAGGCGACCAATGGGCCGATGAGGGCGGCATCCAGGCCGCCGATTTCGTCGTAGGGTTCGATGCCTTCGCAGGACGCGCCGCTGCCTACGGCGTAACCAAGCAACATCCGACGTAGGCCGAATCGCCAGCTGTTTTGTTCCAGTTCTTGTGGCAGCCCCAGCCCTGCGCGTTGCTGCGCATCAAGCCCCCAACGAATTCCGGCGCCTTCGATCCAGCGGTGCAGCGTGGGTAGGTCGCGCTCCTTGATGGCGAAGCGTTCGCGCAGGGCGGGCACATCGAGCAGGTCGAGGATTTCGCTGACAGGGAAGCGGCTGTCGGGGAGTTTGAGCAGGTGTTCGACGGCGATCAGCAAGGGATCGCGGCCGCGTTGGCCCTGGTCTGTCAGGGTGAAGGGGATGAAGCGTGGGTCGTTGCGTTCCAGCTGGCCGAACACGGCGCGGATGTGCGGCGCATAGCTGTCGACGTCGGGGACCATGACGATGATGTCTCGCGGGCGCAATGCGGCGTCGGCGCTGAAGCGTTGGAGCAGTTGGTCGTGGAGGATCTCCACTTCGCGCTGGGCACTGTGGGCGACGTGGAAGCGGATTGAGGTGTCACGCTCCAGGTCGACAGCGGGCCAGCGTTCGCGGGTTTCGTTGAGTGGGCGCAGTTCGAGGATGTCGTCCTGGAGCTGGTTGAGCAGCGTGGTGGGTTCGCTGTCGCTGAACAGGTCGATGCGACCGTCGCGGAATGCGGCGCGGTAGCTGTTGGGATCGTCATAGCTGTCGAGCAGGCTGATGTAGTCGCGGCCTTGCTTGCCCCAAGCGGCGAGCAGCGGGTGGGCGTGCTGGTGCAGGGTTTGCGGGTCGATGGTGAGCGGCATGCCGGCTTTGCGTGCTTGGCGCTTGTATTCGTTACGCAGCAAGTCTTTGTCGGCAACGATGTCGGACCAGTGGTGACGGCAAGGGTTGTGCACACAGAGCAGGACTTGGCTGAAACGCGCGAGGCCGGCGAGTGCTTCCAGTGCTTGGGCGGGCAGCGATGAAATCCCAAACACGATCACCCGCGAAGGTAGGCCTGGGGGGGCCGTTTCAAGGGTATTGATGCGCTCGATGAAACGCTGGTGAACGCCGGCACGGCTTTCGGCCATGCCCTCTGCGCCGACATCCAGCAATAGCGCACGCCATAGTTCGGCTTGCCAGCAGTTGGCAGGGTCGAGGGGTTTTGACTCGCCTCGGCCGTTGCGTAATTGGTGGCTGCCTGCGGCCCAGTCCTCAAGCCAGTCGGCGCGGTAAACCTGATATTGGTCGAACAGGTCGGCCAGGCGCTCGGCGAGTTGGTAGCGTTTGCGTAGGTCGGTGTCGTGGGTGAGGAAGCGTTGCAGCGGCTCGAAGTAGGGTTGATCGATGAGTTCCGGGAGCAGGCGCATGAGGCGCCAGGTCAGTGGGGCTTTGTCGAGCAGAGACTTGAGCGGGATTTCGTCACGGCCGAGGACCATGCGGTAGAGCTGCCACATGAAACTGCCGGGGAGTTGCACGTCAATTGCTGCGGCAATACCACAACCGCCCATGTCGTCATCTTCCGGGTCTTCGGCCAAGGCCAACTTGAGCCATTGGGCGATACCGTTGCTTTGTACCAAGGCGATCTCGTTTTCAAGCGGCGCCAGGGGATAGCGACGCATCCAGCTGACGACCAGGCTACGCAGTTCATCCAGGCGGTTGCCATGAACCACCATGAATCCAGCACTGAGAGACGTCGCATCCGGCATAACGGCTTCCTTGGGAAAAGCAAAATCGAGGCGTGGACTTTAGCATTGAAGGCCATTGCAATGGCCCTCTTCGCACTTTTCGACCGCCCAAAACAAAACCCCTGTTTGCGTTAGCAAACAGGGGTTTTGGAATTTAATCTTGACGATGACC